>JBKPRF010000301.1:0-9195 GCA_046734475.1 Chloroflexota bacterium | reverse complement strand
CAGCAGGCTGAACAGCACGACCGCGGTCTTCCGGTCCGACGGCTTCTTCGCCTCGATGTTCGCCCGGTCCAGGTACGGCAGGATGAAGCCAGCGCCGAGGATGTACAGGAACGGCACGAGCACGCCCGAGATGACCGGGTGGAAGTAGGCCAGCATCTCCTGCAGGCCGAGCAGGTACCACGGCGCCTTGGCGACCGGCGGCGTGACGTTCTGGTTCGCCAGCTCCTCGAGCGGCGCGTTGATGAACAGGCCCATGAGCAGCAGGAAGATGCTCATGACGACCGCCGCGAGGAACTCGATCGACAGCAGGTGAGGCCAGGTCATGACCGTGTCGTCCGGCTCCTTCTGGACCCGGACGACGGCATCCTGCTTGACCATCGCCAGCAGCCGGTAGGGCCGGGCCGACATCGGCACGCGCTGCTTGTCGATCTCCGTGCGCCGGGTCGGATCGACCGGCAGGACGACGCGCGATTCCTGCTTGGTGTCGGTCTTCTGGTCGGTCATCGCGTCATCTCACAGGGGCCCGCTGATGCCGCCATCTTTCCGGATGCGCCAGAAATGCACCGCGAGGAAGATGGCGGCGACGAGGGGCAGGGCCATGATGTGGAGCACGTAGAACCGCAGCAGCGTGTTCTGGCCGACCTCGAGCCCGCCGAAGATCACGAGCTTGATCGGGGTGCCGATGAGCGGCGTATAGGCCGCCATGCTCGCGCCGATCGTGATCGCCCAGTAGCTGATCTGGTCCCAGGGCAGCAGGTAGCCCGTGAACGACAGGGCGATGACCGTGAACAGCAGCAGGATCCCGATGACCCAGTTGAACTCCCGGGGCGGCTTGTAGGCCCCGTGGTAGAAGACCCGCATCATGTGCAGGAACACGAAGAACACCATGAGGTGGGCGCCCCAGCGGTGGACGTTGCGGGTCAGCAGCCCGAACGCCACGCGGGTCTGGAGATTCAGGATGTCCGAGTACGCAGACGTCGAGAAGGGGACGTAGAAGAACATCAGGTAGACGCCGGTCACGGTGAGGACCAGGAACAGGAAGAACGACAGCCCGCCGAGGCAGAACGTGTAGGCGAACCGGACCGCGTGCTGGCGGACGCGGACCGGGTGGATGTGCAGGAACACGTTGTTCATCACCGCGTACGCGCGCGACCGTTCGTCGTTCGGGTACGGGTTCCGGAAGAGGGAGCGCCAGAGGGGGCTGCGGCGGATCGTCGTGTCGACCCGCTCGAGGAAACTCAAGCCATGCCTCCTGCCACCCCAACGGTCCCGGCGAGCTGGGCGTCGCGGTACGACTCCTTGTACAGCCGGCCGTCGCTCGAGACCTCGTTGAGCTCGAACCGCTCCATCGTAATGGCGTCGAACGGGCATCGCTTGACGCAGAGCGCGCAGCGGATGCAGCGCTCCTCGTCGAGGATCATCGCGGCCCCGTTCTCCCAGCCGTAGGCCTCCTCGACCTCGGTCAGGAGGCCCTCGGTCTTGAGCTGGTTGATGTCGACCATGTGGATGACGCCCTCGGGGCAGACGTCGGCGCAGGCGCCGCACAGCACGCACCGGAACGGGTCGAACCAGATGTTGAAGTTGCACATCAGGCAGCGGGTCGACTCGGCGACGGCGCCCGTCGCGTCGTAGCCCTGCTCGACCTGGGTCGTGAAGTTGATCTCCGGGTCGGACGACGGCATGCGCAGCTCGACCGGGGTCATCGGGATGTGCTGGCGCGGCAGGACGTCGTAGAACTCCGGCATCTCGTGGCGCCACGAGCTCGTGATCTTCACGTTCGGGGTCACGGTCACGTCGGCCCGGCCGGCGAGGTAGCGATCGATCGCATACGCGGCCTTCTTGCCGTGACCGGCCGCCTCGATGAGGGTCGTCGGCCCGGTGACGAAGTCGCCGCAGGCGAACACGCCGCGGACGTTCGTGGCGTACGTCGCGGGGTCGACCTTGACCCGGCCCCGGTTGACCTCGAAGTCGGCCTCGACCGGCAGGAACGTGAGATCCGCGGCCTGTGACACGGCCGGGATCACGACGTCCGCCCGGATCTCGAACTCCGAGCCGGGGATCGGCACGGGCGAGCGGCGCCCGGAGGCATCCGGCGCCCCGAGCTTGTTGCGGATGAACTTGACGGCGGTCACGTGGCCGTTCTCGCCGAGCACCTCGACCGGGCTCGCGAGGAACTCCATCCGGACGCCCTCGCGCTCGGTCTCGCCGAGCTCCTCCTCGTCGACGACCAGCTCGGAGCGCGTCCGGCGGTAGACGATCGAGACGTGCTCGGCGCCGTGCCGCAGCGACGTCCGCGAGCAGTCCATCGCGGTGTAGCCACCGCCGATGACGACGACGTGCTGGCCGACCTCGATGGGCTCGCCGAGGTTGGCCCGCTTCATGAAGTCGACGCCGTAGTCGACGCCCTCGAGATCGGCGCCCGGGACGTCGAGGGCCACCGGGTTCATGGCGCCGGCGGTGATCGCGATCGCGTCGAAGTCCCGCTGGAGGTCGTCGAAGGTGATGTCCTTGCCGATCGTCGTGTTGAAGTGGAATCGGACCCCGAGCCGCTCGACGAGGCGGATGTCCATCTCGATCGCCTCGCGCGGCAGGCGGAACGCCGGCACGCCGATGAGCATCGTCCCGCCGCCGTACGGCAGGCTGTCGTAGACGTCGACGCCATAGCCCTTCATCGCCAGCTCGCGAGCGACGGAGATGCCGGCCGGGCCGGCGCCCACGACCGCGACCTTCTCGGCCCGGGGCTCGATGTGGGGCATGACGTCGGGAATGCCAGACGCCTCATGCCACTCCACGAGGAAGCGTTTCATCGCCCGGATCGCGAGAGGCCGGTCGATGTCGCCGCGGCGGCAGGCGCGCTCGCAGGGGGCCGAGCAGACGTAGGAGCACATCGCCGCGACCGGGTTGGGCTCGCGCGACAGGATGTAGCCCTCTTCGAAGCGACCCTCGGCGGCGAGATTCAGGTAGCCCCGGCAGTTCGTGCCGACCGGGCAGGCCTCCTGGCACTCGATGTTGCACTGCAGCCACGACGCATCGACGGGCTGGACGAGGAACTCCTGGCGAGCTTCGAGGGCCAAGACGCGGTCGGACCTTTCTGCGTCGTGCTTGTGGGTCGGACGGAAAGGAGGCCGGCACTCTGGCCGGCCGACGGACCGAATCTACCATCGGGCCCCTTCGGGCTGCACGCGCAGGGCCGTGGAAGCGGGTTGACGGGGCCAAACCTCGCAGCTACGCTCGGGACCCGGGAGCCGTCTCCATGGCGGTCCCAGAGAGGGGTTCGAAGGCCCGGGTGACTGGCAGCGAGTTCGCCTTCCTGGCACTCGGCCTCATGCTCGGCGCCGCCGCCGGCGCGGCCGCGACCTTCGTCTATCGCAGCCGGCCCCCCAGCCGCGAAGTCCGCCTCACCGTGACCCACGCCGCCGTTCCGCGACGGGCTGCGACCCTGTCCTCCGAGGCGATGATCGAGCGACCCGCCGATCCCGCCCCTGGCGGACCGGGCGACCGACGACAGACTGACTGGAGCCAGCCATCCGGGGGTTTCGACCGGCGGGGCGGGGGAACCATGACGGCTCCTCCGTCAGCCCCGCCCGCCGGCCAAGACCTCCACGAAACCCGAACGCCCGTTCGGTCTGGGACCGCCCTCGCGGCCCCGCCGGTCGGGATCGCGATCCAGCCCGAGTCGGATCGCAGCCTCGAGTCCCTCCGAGCGCCTCGCCAGCCGCGGCTGCTCGTCGAGCGGCTGCTGCGCGGCGATCACCGGGCGATGCTCGCCGCGCTCGACGCGATCGCCGGCGAAGAAGGCCCCACCCGGCGCACCTGGGAGGACCTGCTCACCGGGCTCGTCGAGGCGCTCGACGAGCGGGCGATCGACCTTGGCTATCTCGACTTCCCGATGGGTGCTCCGTTCTGGGACACCTTCACGATCCAGCAGTGCCGCCGGATCGCGGCGACGCTCGTGATCATGGGCTTCCGCTTCGACGGCCGGTCGGGCTGGGAGGACGCGAGAGCGCCGTCGTACCGCGACCTGTCGACGGCCGTCGCCGAGATCGGCTTCGAACCTCGCCGCGTCCGGGCGTGGCCGAACCAGATCGAGATCGGCGAGCTCTACCACGGCGTCCGACCCGCGCCGGAAGAGGCGATCGCGGACCATGCCGCAAGCCTCGAGCCGAAGGCGCTCCGCGAGCTGCTCGGCCCGCGAGCGTCCGCGTTCGACGAGCTGTGGCTGACCTGGGAGCCAGTCCGCCGCGTGCTGCTCGAGCTGGAGCCGGCCACGAGCTGAGCGGCGGCACCCGCCACCCGATCGCTAGGCGTCGGCCCCGGGCTCGGCCTCGTGGCTGGGCGCCTCGTCGGCGTCGTCGTCGATCACGATGACCTTGAACGCCTCGGCGTACTCGACGCCGATCGCCTTGCCGCGCTCCGCGGCGCCTTCCCGGACCCAGCCCTCGACCTCATCGGGCTCGTGCAGCTGGCTGGCGTGGGCCCGCAGCGCGGCAATCTTGGTCTCGACGAAGCCGGTCACGTCGACCCGCGCCGTCGGTGCATCCGACCAGAACAGGTACAGCCGCCTCACCTCGTGCTTCGCCAGGCCCTGGCGAGCGAGCCACGGGAACGCCATCGGGTTGCGCGCCGCCGGATAGACCGCGTCGACCGCGGCGAAGCCGGCCGCGCGGTGGTCGGTGTGGTTCACCCCGCCGCCGCTGTAGAAGAGCGTCTCGGGATCCGTCGCCAGCACGGCGTCGGGCTTGAACGTCCGGATCTCGCGGACGAGGTGCTCCCGCAGGACGAGGTCGTTGGCGAGGGCGCCGTCGGGCTGATGGAGGAACGTCACGCCGGCATAGCCGACGATCTCGGCCGCGGCTCGCTGCTCTCGCTCGCGGGTGGCGGCCAGCTCGAGCGGGTCCTGGTCGGGGTCCTCGCCACCGGCGTCGCCGCTCGTGCAGCACAGCAGCCACCCGACGCTGCCTTCGGAGATCCAGCGGGCGGCCGTCGCCGCGGGCCCGAAGTCGGCGTCGTCGGGGTGGGCGGCGATGACCATGAACCTGGCCGGTCGCCAGGCATGGGGCGCCTCCGTCGGGGTCGGCGCGTCGGGCTCGGGGCTCAAGGCGGCTGGCGGCTGGCGCGGCGGTCAGGCCGCGTGGGCGGCTCGCGCTTCCTCGAGTGCCTCGAGCACCTGGGCCGCGTGGCCGTCGGCCTTCACCCGCGGCCAGGCCTTCGCGATCCGGCCCTCGGGATCGATGAGGTAGCTCGAGCGAACGATGCCCCAGTACTTCTTCCCGTAGTTGTCCTTCTCCTGCCAGGCGCCGTAACGCGTCGCGACGTCATGGTCCTCGTCGGAGAGGAGGGTGAACGGGAGCGAGTACTTCTCGCGGAATCGCCGGTGGCTCGACGCGCCGTCCGGGCTCACGCCCCAGACGTCCGCGTCGGTCGCGACGTACTGCTCGTTCAGGTCGCGGAACTGGCAGGCCTCGGTCGTGCAGCCGGACGTGTCGTCCTCGGGATAGAAGTAGAGGACAGTCCAACGGCCGCGTTGGTCGGCGAGGTGATGGATGGTCCCGGTCTCGTCGGGGAGGGCGACATCCGGAGCGGTGTCGCCCAGCTCGGGCGTGCTCATGCCCGGAGCCTAGCAGGGGTCTCGATCACGAGAAGGCGGCCCGTCCGGATCGAGACCGTGGCCACGGCGGCGGTCCGGACGTTGCTGAGACCGCGGGCGGGCCCGAGGCGCAGGACGCCGTTCGTCAGGGGATACCGCAGCCCGCTCGTCGTGATCCCGCGGACCGCGTCCGACAGGGCCTGGAGCGTCACGAGGTCGCCCCGCCGGCCGGCGAACGAGGCCGACGCCGTGAGGGCCCGAGTGGCCGCGGAGCCGCGAGTCACGAGCAGGCTGACCCGTGCGTCGCCGGCGAGCAGCCGCGCGCGCCGCCCCGCGAGCGCCGGATGGGCGAGGAGCGCGACGTTGGCGAGCTCGTGATCGAGTCGGCCGCCGAGCGCTCCAAGGATCGTGATGTCCGAGGCGCCGGCCGCCACGGCATGCCGGAGCGCGAGCTCGAGGTCCGATTCGTCCTTGGCCGTTGGTACGAGGTCGACCGGGATCCCGGCCTTCCGGAGCGCGCGGATCGCGTCCCTGTCGAGCGAGTCGCCGTCGCCGACCCAGCGATCGATCCGCAGCCGGAGTCGCTCCGCCAGGCGCGCCCCGCCATCCGCCGCGACCACCAGCCCGACGCCATCGCTCCAGCCGGGCCAGCTCGCGTCGAGGGCCGCCCGGGTCGTCGCCTCGCCGTCGCCCACCACGATCGCGCGGAGCCCGGCGGGCTCGCTCACGGCAGGAACCGGTCCACCCAGTCGACGACCGAGGGCGCGACCTCGTTGGCGCCTGCCGCGAGCAGCTCGGACTCCTCGCCCAGGGTCGAGACGATCCCGACCGCGCGAGTCCCGACCGCGCGGGCCATCCGCATGTCGTCCGGCGCGTCGCCGACATACACCGCGTCGGACGGCCGATCCCGCATCCCGAGCCCCTCGAGCGCGAGGAACAGCGGGTCCGGATGGGGCTTGCTGGCCACGTCGTCGCTGCCGCAGACCGCGACCTGGATGAGCGAGGCGAGCTGGAGCCGCTCCAGCTGCTCCTCGACGACGTCGCGATCCCCGGCGGTCACGAGACCGAGGGCGTGGCCGGATGTGGACAGGCGCGCGAGGGCCTCCTGAACGCCCGCGAACGCGACGGGCGCAATGGCCCCCGCGTAGAGCTCGCGCCAGCGCAGGCCAGCTGCCTCGAGCTGGGCGGCGGGGATCCCGAGCCGCTCGTACATGAGCCGCCAATCGGGCACATAGCTCGCCCGATACCGCGCCTGGTCGAACGGCACGCCGAACTCGGTGAAGACCTCGACGTTCGCCCGGAAGATCGCCGGCAGCGAATCGACGAGAGTCCCGTCCCAGTCGAAGATGACCGCGTCCACAGGCCCGCGATCCTAGTAGACTCGCCGCCGTGCCCGCGACCCCGGACCACGCCGCCATCAGGCGCGTGGTCGACGCGGCCGCGAGGAAGGGCGTCGACCTCGAGGTCACGACCTTCGACGAGTCCACCCACACCGCCACGGAGGCCGCCCGCGCGGTCCGCGCGGAGCTCGGCCAGATCGTGAAGTCGCTTGTCTTCGTGCTGCCGCGCGAGAACGCCGAGCCCGAGCCGGTCATCGTCCTCGTCTCGGGCCCGAACCGGGTCGACCTGCCGCGGCTCGGGGCCGTGCTCGGCCGGTCCGACGTGCGGCGGGCCACGGCACGAGAGGCCAATGACCTCACCGGCTTCGTCATCGGCGGCATCCCGCCGTTCGGCCACGACCGCCGGCTGCGGGTGATCATGGATCCCGACCTCGGCCGGTTCGAGACCGTCTGGGCCGCCGCGGGCCTGCCGAATGCCGTGTTTCCGGTCTCGCCCTCGACGCTGCGGATGCTCGCCGACGCCCACGTCGCCCCGATTGCCGAGGAGCCGCCGATCGAGCGGGCCTCCTGATCGCCGAAGGAAACCCGGCTTGGCCGCCCACGATCTGACCCTCACCTACCCCGGCGGCGTGCGGGCCCGCTGGCGCTGGGCCGGCTCGGGCGAGGCCGCGGAGGTCTTCGCCCTGTCCGAAGCCGGCGGCGAGCTGACCGATCACGGGCCGCTCGTGGCGCCGGATCCCGACGCCCGCTGCCGGGCCGAGCTCCGCATCGACGGGCCGGCAGGCACCTGGACGGCCCGGTTCGCGTCGACGATCAACGACGAGCCGGCCGCCGTCCTCTGGGACACCACGGGGCAGCTCGTCGTCAAGTACGGCTTCCATGCCTACGGCCTCGATGCGAGGGCCGGCACGCTCCGCTGGAGCCACCGCTCGGCGACCCCGATCCTCGCGGTCCTGGCCTCGCCGAGGCTGCGTCACGTGCTGGTCCAGTCGGAGCTGGAGACGTTCGCGATCGAGCCCGATGGCACGGTCGCATGGCGCATCGCCCACTCGGACGTCGTGACGGAGGCCGGTCTCGTCGGCGGCCGCCTCGTGCTCACGAGCTACGCCGGCCAGCGGAACGTGCTCGACCCCGCGACCGGCCGCCCGGCGAGCTGAGGCCCGCTGTGGATCGGGCGTGGACAACCCGGTGCGTCGGCCGAATCTCGTGGACAGCTGCCATTGACCCCGGCCGAGGGCGGCGGCTAGCGTAGGTCTCAGCCCGGAGGGGTCGAGCGACACTAACGGCGGCGATCGCATCAACGCCCACGTGTCGGGTAGGTTCCTCCGGGCCCTTCGATTCCCGGCCCTATGATTCCGGCCGCATGACCCCCCAGCTCGTCGTCGGCGCCGGCATCGTCGTGCTCGGCGTCGGGATCGGCCTCCTACTCAGCTTCGGTTCTCGGTACCGGGTCGGGCGGCTGCTCGCCAGCACCGCCCAGGTGCCCATCGCCGAGGCCCTCCGGATCGCAGCGATGGGCGAGCGACGCCTCGTCCGGATCGACGGCCGGATCGACAGCGACGAGGATTTCGAGGACTTCGACCATCGACCCCTCGTCTTCCGCCAGACGCGGTTCGAGAGCCGGCCGCCGGGTCCAGCCGCCCGCTGGTCGACCTTCGATCTCCAGACGGAAGCGGTGCCATTCCAGCTCAACGAGGGCCTCGACTCGATCGCGATCGATCGAGGCGCGCTCGGCGACGGACTCGTCGTCGTGCCCCGCCAGAGCGTCGGGCTCGTCAGTGAGCTCGGAGACCGGGCACCCCTCGACCGGCCTGACATTCGGCCGGACGCCGCGGCGCGGGTCACCGTGGGACAGGTGTCGAGCGTCGAGCACGCGATCGTCGTCGGCCTGCCCACGATGGGCCCGGACGGCGTCGCGGTCATGACCGGAGGGCTCGGCCGACCGCTCGTGCTGACGACCCTCGAGCTGCCCGAGGCGATGCGGATCCTCACCGGTGGCAACCGCGCCCGCTCGGCCCTCGCCGCGGCTTCGCTCGTCGCGGGCGCGGCGCTGCTCGCGCTCGGCCTCGCCTGGTGGGTGGTCGCGGCCTTCGCCGATCCCGGCACGGTCGCGGCGGCATCGCCCCTGCCGTCGATCCTGCCCGGCTCGGATACCCGGAGCCCGGGCGAGGGTCCCGGCCTCGTCGGGAACCCCGCCTTCGCGATCCTCGGCGTGCTCGGCATCGCGCTCGTCGCGATCCTCGGAACGCTGGCCTATGTGCGCCTGAC
>JBKPRF010000300.1:0-2755 GCA_046734475.1 Chloroflexota bacterium | reverse complement strand
GGTTGAGATACCGGAGGTGGGCGTGAGCCACGCTGAGGCCCTCGCCCTGGAGCCGCTCCACGGCACTCCGGATGGCGCCGTACGAGGAGCCCCAGCCGAGGATCAGGAGGTCGCCCTCGGCCGGCCCGCGGACCTCGAGCGGCGGGACGTCCTTCGCGATGCCGGCGATCTTCGCCTGGCGCAGGCGCTGCATGCGGTCGTGGTTGTCGGGGTCGTAGCTGACGTTGCCGAGGATGTCGGCCTTCTCGAGCCCGCCGATCCGGTGCTCGAGGCCCGGCGTGCCCGGGATGGCCCATGGCCGGGCGAGCGTCGTCTCGTCGCGGAGGTAGGGGTAGAAGCCGGCCGCCTCGGTTCGGTTGTCGATCGAGATATCCGGCAGGTCCTCGACCTTGGGGACGGGCCATGGCTCGGCGCCGGTCCCGAGGAACGCATCGGACAGGAAGACGACCGGAGTCATGTACTTGAGCGCGAGCCGCCACGCCTCGATGGCGTAGCGGAAGCACTCTGTCGGCGTCGCCGGCGCGACCACCGCGACCGGCGAATCGCTGTTGCGGCCGTAGAGGACCTGCAGGAGGTCGGCCTGCTCGGTCTTCGTCGGCATGCCGGTGGACGGGCCGGCGCGCTGGACGTCGATGACGACGAGCGGCAGCTCGACCATGATCGCGAGCCCGAGGGCCTCGCTCTTCAGGGCCAGTCCGGGACCGCTGGTGCCGGTCATGCCCATCGAGCCGCCGTAGGCCGCACCGATCGCCGCCCCGATCGCCGCGATCTCGTCCTCGGCCTGGAAGGTGCGGACGCCGAAGTTCTTGTAACCGGCGAGCTGGTGGAGGATGTCCGAGGCCGGCGTGATCGGGTACGAGCCATAGAACAGGGTCCGGTCCGCGAGCTGCGAGGCGGTCACGAAGCCGAGCGCGGTCGCCTCGTTGCCGGTGATGTTCCTGTAGGTCCCCGGCGCGAGCTTCGCCGGCGGCACGATGTAGCGCTCGTGGAAGATCTCGGTCGTCTCGCCGAAGTTGTAGCCGGCCTTGAGCGCCCGGCGGTTGCCCTCCGCGATCTCGGGCCGCTTCGAGAACTTCTCGTCGATCCACTTGAGCGTGCCGTCCATCGACCGCTCGTAGAGCCAGAACATCAGCCCGAGGGCGAAGAAGTTCTTCGTCAGGTCGACCTGCTTGTTCGTCAGGCCGATGCCCTCGAGGGCCCGGCTGTTGAGCGTCGAGATCGGCACCGCGAAGACGTTCCACTGCTTGAGCGAGCCGTCGGTCAGGGGGTTCGAGGCGTAGCCGACCTTCGTCAGGTTCTGGGTCGTGAAGGCGTCCTCGTTCACGACAAGGGCACCGCCCGGCGGGAGCTCGCCGAGGTTGGCCTTGAGGGCCGCGGGGTTCATCGCCACGAGCACGTCCGGCGCGTCGCCCGGCGTATGGATCTCGGTGCTCGAGAAGCTCAGCTGGAAGCCGCTGACGCCGGGCAGCGAGCCGGCCGGGGCGCGAATCTCGGCCGGGAAGTCCGGGAACGTGCTGATGTCGTTGCCGAAGATCGCGGCGTTCCGGGTGAACTGCGTCCCGGTGAGCTGCATCCCGTCGCCGGAATCGCCGGCGAACCGGATCGTGACCCGCTCGAGCTGGCGCTCCTGGTGCGCGTCCCCCGTTTTCACTGTCGCCGTCGCCATCGGGTGCTCAGCCACCCTCCTGGGCGACCATCCGCTGGTGCGGCCGCGGCGGCAGGTTGAGGAGCTCCTCGGGGAACGCCTCGGCGAGGAACTTGAGGACGTCGACCGGCCGGACGACGCCCACGAGCGCGCCGTCGCCGTCGACCAATGGGACGTTCCGGTAGCGGCCGGTCTGCATGAGATCGATCGCGTGCCGGATCGGCTCCTCGAGATGGAGCGTCCACGGGTGGTCGACCATTACCTGCTCGACCGGTTGCGACAGATCGACGTCGGCGCCGACGAGCTTCCCGAAGATGTCGCGCTCGGTCAGGACGCCCAGGAGTCGTCCGTCTGGATCGGTCACGAAGACGGAGTCGCCGACGCCGGTCCGCTGGATCAGCTCGAGGCAATCGGCCAGGCTGGTGCCGGGCCGGACGGTCAGCGGATCGCGGCGGCTGAGGGTCTTGAGCTTCTCGTCGGCGAGCGACGGCACGCGGGCCGCAACAGCCCGCTCGGTGATCTCGGTCACGATCGGAAAGTGTAGTCGCTGCCGTGCGAAACCCGGTTCTGATCGAGGTTCAGCGCGGCACCGCGGCGCGTTTGCAGCCCGGCATGGGCTTCGCGTTCCAGCCACCAAGCCGCCTGGTGTTGGACGGCGACGCGGCGGCATGGACTCCCCAGTTTCAGCCACCAAGCGGACTGGTGGTAGGTGGCGATTCGGCGGCCCCGCGGCCAAATCGTGGCCGAATCGCGGTCGCGCGAGTTCAGGCCGCTTCTTGGGCCCTCCTGCGGATCCGGCGTCGGCTCGTCAATTCGGTCCGAACACCAAC
The DNA here is from genome assembly GCA_046734475.1 of Chloroflexota bacterium. GTDB lineage: Bacteria > Chloroflexota > Limnocylindria > Limnocylindrales > CSP1-4 > UBA5189. Next base: position 280 of record JBKPRF010000300.1, on the reverse strand, counting down.
GGACTTGGTATCTGAAAGCGACCACACGCCACTGAGCGCTCCACTCGGGGCCCGCAGCCAGGTGCCGATCTCAGGGCCGCGCGCTGGATATGCGCGATCGAAGATGTCGGCGCGACGTCGGAGCATTCGCCACACCGTGGTGCTGTCCGGAACGATCAGCAGTCGTGAGACCGATTTCGGCGTCCAACCGAAGCGCGAGCCAGAGATGGCATCGGCGAGACGGGCCTTCTCGTCGTGCTTGCGCAGCGTGCCTTCTGCGCCAAGGAGCTCGGCCTTCACC
>JBKPRF010000299.1:0-1697 GCA_046734475.1 Chloroflexota bacterium | reverse complement strand
GGCCCGGAGTGCCGCGAGGGCCCTGCGCTGGGCGTCGGTCGTCAGCGCGAACTGGAACACCCGTGACGGTGCCACGACGAGCGCGAACTCGCGCCCCAGGGCGAGACTCGTCATGTCGGCCTGTCGGAACGAGAGGCGGGCCGCCACGTCCGCTGGCAACGTGGCTCGCCGCGCTTCGGCGAGCCGGAGCATCGGCTCGGAGAGGTCGACCCCCAGGACCTCGTGGCCGTCGGTCGCCAGGGGGATCGCGATCCGACCCGTCCCGCAGCCGACGTCGAGGATCGGTCCGCCGGTCTCCCCTGCCAGCCGGCGATAGAAGTCGACGTCGCCATCGACGGGCGTGCCCGGGATGATCGTCGCCGTGCGGGCGTCGTAGATCTCGGTGCTGAGGCTGTCCGCCTCGTAGAACGCCGCAGGCGACTCGGTCACGCCGCGCCTATCGGCGGCCACGAACCTGGGGCGCCAACCAGATCGCCCCGGCGACGGCGAGGACCACGATGGCGATCGCGAGACCCGGCACGACGCCCAGCCCGGGATCGAAGGGATGGGCAGCGACGCAGTCGAGGTACACCGCCGTCGAATCCGGCAGGCGGCACGCGTTCGGGTCGAGCGGGCCGAGCGCGGTCATCAGCCCGACGCCGCCGCCGATGACGCAGGCCACGGCGGCCGCGAGCAGCCAGTACCTGGGGATCCGGGGCAGCACGCGACTAGCCTCCGGGCGGGATGTTGACGTTCGAGTCGAAGACGTTCGAGGGGTCGACCCGGCGCTTGATCTGGCGCAGCCGGTTGAACACCGGACCCGGGTAGGCCGAACGGGCCCGATCGGGCGGCTCGTCGAACGAGGTGTAGTTGACGTACGTGCCACCCACGCCAAGAGCCTTCATCCGGCCGGCCAGCCAGCGGACCCAGCGGATCTCGGCTTCATCCTCGTCGGGCCGCTCCCAGATCCCGAGGCCGCTCACGTGGAAGTGGGCCTGGCGTTGCGGGAAGCAGGAGTGCTCGAAGCCGTACCTGCGGGCCTGCCCGTGGATCGGCTCGATGAGGATGCCGCTGAGGCCGGCGGGACGCTGCTTGATGAGCTCGACGACCTCGTCGACGATCGGCGCCGAGAGGTCGCTCACGAAGGCCGACTTCCAGTAGTGGCGGTATGTCGGCGGCAGGATCCCGGCGATGCCCTGGATCTCGGCATAGGTCGCGGGCCCGAACGAGCCCGCCAGGACCGACGCGTCGCCGATGATCGCCTGGGCCAGCTCGTTGCCGGCCTGCTCCGTGCCGAGCCACGCGAGCTGGATCGAGACCGCGTCGCCGAGCTCGAGGCTGTTCGCCACGTAGCAGATCGCGACGAGGCCGTCCGGCGCCCAGACCTGGGCCTCGGCGTAGCGCCGCAGGACCGAGCCGTCGCCGAGCGCCACGACGACCTCGCCGCCGAACATCCGGCCGACCTCGTGGAGCCGGTAATCGAGCCGGGTGGCGATGCCGAAGTTGCCGCCGCCGCCGCGGAGCGCCCAGAGGAGCTCGGCGTCGCTCTCGGCGGTCACCTCGACCGTCCGGCCCTCGGCGTTCACCAGCTGGGCACCGATCAGGTTGTCGCAGGTCAGGCCGCACAGGCCCATGAGGAAGCCGATCCCGCCGCCAAGCGTCAGCCCGGCGATGCCGGTGTCGACGAACGTCCCGCCCGTGACCGCGAGGCCGTGGGC
>JBKPRF010000298.1:0-6815 GCA_046734475.1 Chloroflexota bacterium | reverse complement strand
GGGCTCGCGCATCCGCGACGATCCGGCCGGCCTTCTCCTGGGCGACCTTGACCGACTGGCTCGCCCAGCGGCTCCGGGCCACGAACCCGAGGCCCACGCCAACGGCGGCGCCGACCAGCGCCACGAGGGCGACGGCGACGTTGTCCATCTTCGTCCTCCCATCCGGCCTCCCTCGGGGCCGGACGCATCACAATCGATGTGAACTCGGAGGGCGATGAAGAGGGCCCGCCGGGCTCCTCCTTAGCCTACTACCGCGACACCGGCGGGGCTTCGAGCGGCGGTGCGTCAGCGCACCGGCGGCGAGGCCCTCACAGGCCGAGGAGCTTCTCGACGACCGGCCAGAGCTGGGTTGCCTCGGCAGCCTGACCCGTGACGTTGTAATGGTTCCAATCCGGTGAGAACGACTCGAGATGGTCGACCCAGGTCCGCCGGACGCCGCCATCGGTCGCGCAGTTGGGCACGGCCGCGCAGGCCTGGGCGACGGCCGCCTCGTACTTGTCGATCGCCGCCGTGAGCGTCGTGAAGCCATCCTCGTTGATCGTCCCGTCGAGGTTGTAGAAGTCACAGGCGCCCCCGCCCGTGAGATCCGCCTTGACCTCCGGGTGCGCGGCGACGAGCGACTGGATGAAGGTCACGCTCGGCCGGCCGGCCTGCCCGACGACGAGGATCTTCGTGTTCGGCGTGGCCGTATGGATGAGCTGCAGCGCGGCCGTCACGCTCGCCGCCACGGCATCGACGTTGTCGGCCTCGCAGTTGATGTCGTCGTCGACGGTCTGGATGATCGCGAGCGCCGGGGCGGGCACGTGCCCGAGGGCCGCCTGCGCCTGGTCGGCGAGGGCCGACGCGGGCGCGGCTCCGGCCGCTTCGTTGTCGACGTGGTCCTTCGTCGCCGGCAGCGCCGCGACGAGGCGGAGGTAGATGCTGTTCACGTCGGGCATCGTCCCGGTGGCCCACGAGCCGTCGTAGTTGGCGTGACCCTCGGTGCCCGTGCCTTCACCGGTGAGGCCCGAGTGGCCCATGGCGATCATCCCGACCGGATGCGCGAGATCCGGGGTTGGGCTCGGGCTCGGCGCGGACGTGATTGCCGGCGACGCGGTGGCCTGCGCGGCAGGTGGCGGCGTGATCGTGGCCGCGCTTGATCCGGCGCAGCCGCCGAGCAGCACCGACAGGATCAGCGCGCCGGCGTACCGGGCGCGCGCGGTTCCAACGACCATGCCTCGTCCCTCCAACCGTGTGGCCGGACGATAGCGGCCCTGCCAAGCCTCGCCTAGAGGGTCCGCGACACCTCCGCGGCGATGTCCGGATCGAATCCATTCCTCGCGAGCAGGGCGTATGCGCGCTGCCGGCGCTGGCGCGGGTCGGCAACCCGCTCGAGTGTCCGGGTGTGGCGCGCCAGGAGCCGCCGGGCGGCCTCGACGTCCGGGTCCTCGGCGCTGCCCGGCTCCGGGCGCCGCTCGGCCATCGCCGCGTCGACCAGATCACGGTCGACGCCCTTCAGCTGCAGCTCGCGCCGCAGCGCTCGCTCCCCGCGCGGCCGAGCCCGGTCACGCGACTCCACCCACGCCTGGGTGAAGGCCGAGTCGTCGAGGATTCCGAGCGAGAGCAGCCGTTCGATGGCACCTTCGACGAGCTCGGGCTGGTAGCCGGCGCTCGTCAGGCGTCGGCGAACCTCGGCGACGGACCGCTGCCGCGTCTCGAGGAATCGAAGCGCGGCATCGAGCACCACCTGCGGATCGTCGACCTTCGAGAGCCGCTCCCGCTTCGCCGCCGGCAGCTCGCGGCGTCGCGGCCGGCCCACCACGGTCAGAACGGCTTCGAGATCATCAGGGCGAGAACGATCGCGATCGTGACGAGCTCGACCACGTGGGCCGCCCGCACGACCGGATCGCGCCAGGCCGCGCGGAGCGCCGGCGTGACGTCGCCGCGTGCCGTTGCCTCGGCGAGCGCCGCCTCGAAGACCCGCCCTCGGGGCACGAAGACGAGCGGCGGGAGGACGAAGCCGCTTGCCACGAGCACGACCGACACGAACAGCCAGTCGACCGAGCCGCCCTGCAATGGCCCGAGGAGCGGACGGCCCTGGGCCACCGCCGTGAGGACCCCGAACGCGATCATGACCATGCCGCCGAGGATGACCATTCGCTCGAACGGCCCCGCTGCTCGCGTCAGGGTCCGCATCTCGCCGATGGTCGTGGCCCGCTCAGCGAGGCCGAGCACGATCGCTCGCCCGACGAGCGCGCCGAAGAACAGGATGCCCAGCATCGCGTGGGTGAGCTTGAGCAGGTCGGCGAGTACCACGGTGCCCCCTGGGGCTCCCCGGAACGCGCTATTCGGCTTCCTCGATGCCTTCGACGGGCACGGCGGCGTCCCCGCCCGCGACCTTGTTCCGGATCTTGCCCTCGATGTCGGCGGCGATCGCCTCGTTTCCCTTGAGGAAGTCCTTCGCGGCTTCACGGCCCTGGCCGAGGCGGGTCTCGTCGTAGGTGAACCACGCGCCGGTCTTGTCGACGACGCCCATCGCCACGCCGACGTCGAGCAGGCCGCCTTCCTTCGAGACGCCCTCGCCGTACATGACGTCGAATTCCGCGACCCGGAACGGCGGCGCGACCTTGTTCTTCACGACCTTGACCCGGACCCGGTTGCCGACCGACTCGGTGCCGCTCTTGATGGTCTCGACGCGACGGATGTCCAGCCGGACCGAGGCGTAGAACTTCAGGGCCCGGCCGCCGGGCGTCGTCTCGGGGTTGCCGAACATGACGCCGATCTTCTCGCGCAGCTGGTTCGTGAAGACGAGCGCGGTGTTCGAACGGCTGACCGCGCCGGTGAGCTTCCGGAGGGCCTGGCTCATGAGCCGGGCCTGGATGCCGACGAACGAGTCGCCCATCTCGCCCTCGATCTCGGCTCGCGGCACGAGGGCCGCGACCGAGTCGACCACGACGACGTCGATCCCACCCGAGCGGATGAGGGTCTCGGTGATCTCGAGCGCCTGCTCGCCGGTGTCGGGCTGGCTCACGAGGAGCTCGTCGACGTTGACGCCGCAGGCACGGGCGTAGCCCGGATCGAGGGCGTGCTCGACGTCGATGAAGGCGGCCACGCCGCCGCGGCGCTGGGCCTCGGCGATGATGTGCTGGCAGACCGTCGTCTTGCCCGACGACTCGGGGCCGAAGATCTCGGTGATCCGGCCGCGCGGCACGCCGCCCACGCCGAGGGCCAGGTCCAGCGCGATCGAGCCGGTCGGGATGAAGTCGACCTGCTGCTTCTGGGCCGAGCCCAGCTTCATGATCGAGCCGGTCCCGAACTGCTTCTCGATGGCGAGGATCGCGGCGTCGACCGCCTTGCCCCGTTCAGCGAGCGCGCGTTCGCCGGTGCGCTGATCCATTACCGCCATCCCGTGACCTCCCCTTGACCGATCAGGACTCCTCGCGGTCCTCGCCCTCGTCCCAGCGCGGCTTGCGGGGCTTGCGGATGAGCTCGACGTTCATCGGCGGCTCCGACAGCGGCTGAACCTTCGGCGCGGCCGATCGGTCCTTCGGCTTCTTCTTGGCTTCGCGGTGGGGTCGATCTCGAGAGCCCATCGAGGGTTCCTCCGCGCTGACTGAACGGTATCGGCGATGACTTCACGCCGGCTCACCTGGCAGTTCACCGGAGCCGCTCCGGCCTGCGCGCAACCGCAGCTCCGAGAGCGAGTCGAGGAAGGTCCCGGCCCTGATCGAGGCCCGGATTCTGGCCATGAAGTCTAGCGTGAAGGTGAGGTTGTGACGAGTCGCGAGGCGGTACGCGAGGAGCTCCCTGGCCCGGAAGAGATGGGCCACGTAGGCCCGCGAGAACCGCCGGCAGGCGAGGCACGGACAGCCGTCCTGGATCGGCCGCGGATCGTCGAGGAAGGCGGCATTGCGGAGATTCAGGCGAGCGCCGGGCACCCAGACCTGGCCCGACCGCGCGACCCGCGACGGGAGGACGGAGTCGAACAGGTCGACGCCCCGCTCGACCGCCTCGAGCAGGTCTGCCGGCGAGCCGAGGCCCATCAGGTAGCGCGGCCGCGGGTCGTCGGCGAGCAGCGGCACGACGACGTCGAGCGTCTCGCCTCGCTGGATCGGCGTCTCGTCGCCGGCCAGGCCGCCGATGCAGATGCCGTCGAACGGGAGGGACGCGATGAACCGGGTGGATCGCTCCCGGAGATCCGGCTCGAGGCCGCCCTGGATGATGCCGAAGAGGGCCTGATCCCGGCGCCCGTGGGCGGCGAGCGAGCGTTCGGCCCAGCGATGGGTCCGCTCGGTGGCCTCCTCGACGAGGCCTCGCTCGGAGCTCGGGAAGACCGGCTGATCGAAGGCCACCGCGATGTCGGCGCCGAGCGCTTCCTGGATCCCGATCGAGCCCTCGGGCGTGAGGCGATGCGTCGAGCCGTCGAGGTGGCTCCGGAATGTCACGCCTTCCTCGTCGACCTCGCGCAGATCGCCGAGCGAGACGACCTGGAAGCCGCCGGAGTCGGTGAGGATCGGCCGGTCCCAGCCCATGAACCGGTGGAGGCCGCCGAGCCGTGCGATCCGCTCGTGGCCGGGCCGCAGGTACAGGTGGTACGTATTCGCGAGGACGATCGTCGCGCCAGACTCGACGAGGTCGTCGGGATCGAGCGCCTTGACCGTGGCATTCGTGCCGACCGGCATGAACTGGGGCGTCTCGACGATGCCGTGCGGCAGCCGGAGCCGGCCTGCGCGCGCCCGCGTGCGCGGGTCCGACGCGACCACCTCGAACGTCGCGGGCGAGCTCGTGGCGGCGACGGTCACTGGGATCGGCCGGCGTCGTCCCAGAGGGGCACGATGTCGGGCTCGCCGCGGCGGGGCGGCGGGATCTCGTAGCCGAGGCCGGCCAGGTGGGTCCGGGCGAGCTCGGTCGCGATCCGACCCTGCGGGGTGCGGTCGAGGAAGCCGAGCCGGAGCAGGAACGGCTCGTACACGTCCTCGATCGTCTCGATCTCCTCGGACAGCACGGCGGCGAGGGCCGCCACGCCCACCGGGCCCGAGGCGAACTTCTGGACGATCGCCGCGAGGAGCTTGCGATCGGTCGAATCGAGGCCCGCGTCGTCGATCTCGAGCAGGCGCATGGCCTCGACCGCCGCCCGTTCGTCGACCCGGCCGTCGCCGTGGACCTCGGCGTGGTCGCGGACCCGCTTCAGGAGCCGGTTCACGATCCGCGGCGTGCCCCGGCCGCGCCGGGCGATGGCGAGGGCCGCCGCGTGATCGATCTCGACGCCGAGGATCCGGGCCGACCGCTCGACGATGTCGGTCAGCTCGCGGTCCTCATAGAAGTCGAGGCGATACGTCGCCCCGAAGCGGTCCCGCAATGGCGATGAGATCCGGCCGGCGCGGGTCGTCGCGCCGACCACCGTGAACGGCTTGAGGCTGAGCCGGAGGGATCTCGCCGACGGACCCTTGCCGATCATGACGTCGAGGGCGAAGTCCTCCATCGCCGGGTAGAGGATCTCCTCGACCGCGCGGTTCAGGCGATGGATCTCGTCGATGAACAGGACGTCCCGCTCCTCGAGGCTGGTCAGGACGGCCGCCAGATCCCCCGGCCGCTCGACCGCGGGCCCGGACGTGTAGCGGACATTCACCCCGAGCTCGCGGGCGATGATCGTCGCGAGGGTCGTCTTGCCGAGGCCCGGCGGGCCGTACAGCAGGACGTGGTCGGCCGCCTCGCCCCTCGCCTTCGCCGCGGTCAGGAGGATGCCGAGGTTGGCCTTGACCTCCTGCTGCCCGATGTACTCGTCGAGCGACCGCGGCCGGAGCGAGCTCTCGACGACGACGTCGGCATCGTGGAGGTCCGCCGCGAGGATCCTGGAGGCGTCGTCGGCCATCCCGTGCAGTCTAGCAGCGTCACGACCCTTTCGTACAGATGTTCGACTGGACGATCAGGGTCCGGACGGCCCCTCGCAGTTCTCCCTGACGGGCTCCATCGCATCGAGCCTGGTCCGGACGAGCGCGAAGCTCTGCAGTCCGAAGGCACTGTAGGCGACCCGGGCCGTGTCCTCGAGCCCGTACGAGCCGGCGATCGGGCTGTCGAGCGTGAACGTCGGACCGTAGGCGCAGCTGCCCGCTTTCCCGACGAGGTAGATGTCGAGCTCCTCGCCGGGCGCGACAACGGTCGGGGTGAACGGTTTCACATGGTTGAGATCGCCGACCGCGGCGGTGGGGCCGCGGTCGATGGGCAGCCAGGCCGCGCTCCACGTCGGAATCTGGGCCGATGCGGGCTCGTCCACGATGATCCCCTCGATCGTCACCGGGATCGGCGATGTGTTCCGGACCGAGAACATGATCACGGTGTGGTCGCCTGGCCCGGCGGTCTCGAAGAACTGGCCCGCGCCGTCGAAGCCTGCCACGCCCGGGACGGCGACCTCGAACCCGCGGAGCACGGCGGAGGCGCTCCCCTGCTGAACGCCGGCCGTCTTGAGCGTCACGGCGCCGAGACCGACGAGGGCACACACCAGGAATCCCGCGACCCGCCACGGCAGGCGCATCCGCGCCCGCGACCAGATCGCAAGGAACGCGAGGATGGCCGTGGCGCCGATGACCTCCGGTACCCAGTCGATGGTCGTCGCGACCGATCGCAGGATGCCCGGTCCCTCGAGGGCCGGATCCAGCACCGTTGAGGCCGCGCCGGCGCCGCCCGGCGGGACGACCGTCGCCGCAGACGAACGAAGGAGGACGGCAGCGATCACGACCGCCGTCGCAGCCAGGGCTGCCGCGCCGGCGACATTGGGCAGCCGGCGCAGGAGCCCCGCCAGGAGCCCGCCGCGGTCGCCCAGTCGCTCGGGTGTCGCC
>JBKPRF010000297.1:0-5681 GCA_046734475.1 Chloroflexota bacterium | reverse complement strand
GAAGACGACTGAGATGCCGCCCCTCGAGCTGGGGCTGCTCGCCTGGCCCCAGCGCACCGACTGGCCGGCGTACCGCGACATCGTCGTGGCCGCCGAGGACGCGGGCTGGGATTCGGCCTGGACGTGGGACCACCTGCTCGCGATCATGGGTCCCTGGCAGGAGCCGATCCTCGAGGGCTGGACGACCCTCGCCGGCCTGGCCTCCGTCACGCGCCGGCTGCGGCTCGGCCTCATGGTCGGCGCGAACGGCTTCCGCAACCCCGGCCTGACCGCGAAGCTCGCGACCACCCTCGATCACGTCTCGGAGGGCCGGGCCTGGCTGGGACTCGGCGGCGCCTGGTTCGAGCGCGAGCACGACGCGTTCGGCATCGATTTCGGCGAGACGGTCGGCGAGCGCCTCGACTGGCTCGACGAGTCCGTCGCCATCGTCCGGCGCCTGCTCGATGGCGAGACGGTCACCCACGACGGGCCGCGCTACCACCTGAAGGACGCCCTCTGCCGGCCGCTGCCGGTCCAGGATCACCTGCCGATCCTCGTGGGCGGGAGCGGCCCGAAGAAGACGCTCCGGACCGTGGCCCGCCACGCCGACGCCTGGAACACCTCGGGCTGGCTGCCGGTCGTGACCGAGCGGGTCCGGATCCTGGGCGAGCATTGCGCCGCCGAGGGCCGCGACCAGGGCGCCATCACGATGACGGTGAGCTTCCCGATCGTCATTCGTGATGCCGAGGCGGAGGCCAAGGCCCGCTGGGCCGAGCTGTGCGCCGCGAACGACATCGAGGACGCCGGCGGCGTGCCCCATCTCCTCGGCTCGCCGGCGCTCGTCGCGGACGGGATCCGGCCGTTCCTCGATCTCGGGTTCTCGACCGTCATCTGCCGGATGCCCGCGCCGTTCGATCGCGAGACCGTCGATCGGATGCCCGAGGTCCGAGCCCTGCTCGCATGAGCGATCGACCGGCCCCGAAGCGGGTCGTCCTCCTTGCCGGCGGCGTGGGCGGCGCGAAGCTGGCCCACGGGCTGCAGTCGCATCTCGGCTCGGGGCTGACCGTCGTGGCCAACACGGCCGACGACCTCGAACGCCACGGCCTCACGGTCTCGCCGGACTTCGACACGGTCATGTACACGCTCGCGGGTCTGGCGAATCGCGCGCAGGGCTGGGGCATCGAGGGCGACACGTTTACCGCCGCGGACATGCTCCAGCGCTACGGCGAGGAGGCCTGGTTCCGGCTCGGCGACCGCGACCTGGCGACACACATCGTCCGGACCCGCCGGCTGCGGGCCGGCGATCGAGCGACGGACATCGCCCGGGACCTGCAGCGGGCGCTCGGGGTCGAGGCGCGGATCCTGCCGATGACGGATCAGCCCGTCCGGACCGAGGTTCGAACCGAGGACGGCTGGCTGTCGTTCCAGGTCTACTTCGTCTGGCGGCGACAGGAGCCCGAGGTCCTCGAGGTCCGGTTCAGCGGCATCGAGGACGCGAGCGCGACGCCCGAGGTCGCCGCGGCGCTGGAGACCGCCGAGGCGATCGTCATCGCCCCGTCGAACCCGTTCGTCTCGGTCCAGCCGATCCTCGCCGTCGCGGGCGTCGAAGCGGGCCTGCAGACCGCTCGAACGCGCGGCGCCAGGGTCGTGTCGGTGAGCGGGATCGTCGGGGGCAAGGCCCTCAAGGGCCCGGCCGACAAGATGCTGGCATCGCTCGGCCATGAGTCGAGCGCCCTCGGCGTCGCGCGCCTGTACACCGGCGTCGCGGACGTCTTCGTGCTCGACGAGCGCGACGTCGCGCTGGAGCCCGCGATCGCCGACCTCGGGTTCCGGACCGTCGTGACCGACACGATCATGGCCGACGACGCCGGCCGGGCCCGGCTAGCCGCCGACGTCCTCGCGGCCGCGGTCGCCTGAGGGCCGCCCGAACCGGGCGTAGCATCCAGCGGTGGCGCCCACCACGGTTCCGAATCTCGCCCGGACCTGGGCCGTCGTCCCGATCCGCGGCCTCCGGACGGCGAAGACCCGCCTCGGCGACGAGCTCGCGCCCGAGGCCCGCCTCGCGCTCGTCTCGGAGATGCTCCGGCGCACGCTCGTCGCGACCCGCTACTCGTCGGCGATCGCCGGGACGAACGTGGTGACGCTGGATCCCGCGGCGGCGCGAGTCGCCACGGGCCACGGGGCGATCGGGCTCGTCGAACGGGTGCCGGGGCTGAACGAGGCGATCGGCGCCGGGCGGTCGCTGGCGGCGGCGCGCGGCGCGACCGCCGTCCTCGTCCTCCCGGCCGACCTGCCACGGGTCACGCCGGCCGTGGTGTCGGAGCTGATCGACGCCAGCCGCGAGGCGGTCGATGGCGCCGCGGCGCTCGGCCTGCGCGGCGTCGTCAGCCTCGTGCCCGATCGCCACGGCGAGGGCACCAACGCCCTGCTCCTCGTCCCGCCCGACATCGTCGATCCGGCGTTCGGCAGCGGCAGCCGGGCCGCCCACCGCGCCGCGGCCCTCGCCGCCGGGGCCACCTACGAGGAGATCGGCGGCCCGCTCTCGCTCGACGTCGACACCCGTGCGGACCTGCTCCTCGCCGGGGCGTCGCTCACGACCGAGGCGCTGCGGAGTGCCTGAGCCGCGCCGCGTCGAGGTTCTCGCGCTCGAGGGCATCCCCGAGCTCCACCCCGGCGACGACCTGCCGGCGATCCTCGTCGAGGCCCTCCGGCAAACGCAGGGCGCCCTCCCGGCCCGCGCCGACGACGTGCTGGTCGTGACCCAGAAGATCGTGTCGAAGGCCGAGGGCGCGATCGTCGACCTGACGACGGTCGCGCCGAGAGCCGACGCGATCGAGTTCGCCGAGCGCTTCGACCGCGATGCCCGCCAGGTCGAGGTGGTGCTCCGGGAAGCCCGGCGCGTCGTCCGGATGGCCAACGGCGTCCTCATCACCGAGACGCCGCACGGGTTCATCTGCGCGAACGGCGGCGTCGACGCGTCGAATGTCGGCGATCAGAGCGGCGCGGTCGTCACGCTCCTGCCGGCGGATCCCGACGCGTCGGCGGCGCGGATTCGGGAGGCCGTCCGGAACGCGCTCGGGGTCGATGTCCCCGTCATCGTCTCGGACTCGTTCGGGCGGCCGTGGCGCTGGGGCATCGTCGACGTCGCGATCGGCGTGTCCGGCCTCGAGCCCCTCGAGGACCTGCGGGGCACGCCCGACCACGACGGGCGGGTCATGCGCTCGACCGTCCGGGCCGTCGCCGACGAGCTCGCCTCGGCGGCGGAGCTGTCGTTCGGCAAGGTCCAGGGCCGGCCCGTGGCGCTCGTCCGGGGCGCGATGTTCAGCCGCGGCGAGGGCTCCATCCGGGACGTGCTCATGCCGGCCGAGCTCGACCTCTTCCGGTAGCGTCCGGCCATGAAGATCGGCATCCAGTTCTGCTCGTTCACGTTCCCCGGTGGCACCGCGGCGATCGCGCCGACCCTGCGCGACGCGGTCCGGGCCAGCGACGACGCCGGCTTCGACTCGATCTGGGTCATGGATCACCTCTTCCAGATCCGGGGGGTCGGCCCGGCCGAGTGGCCGATGCTCGAGGGCTGGACCGCGCTCGGCTGGATCGCCGCCCATACGCAGCGGGCGCGGCTCGGCCTACTCGTCGGGGCCGTGCCGTACCGGCTGCCGGCGATCTGGATCAAGGCGGCCACGACGCTCGACGTCCTGTCCGGCGGACGGGCCTGGCTCGGATTGGGCGCCGCTTGGAACGTGGGCGAGGCGACGGCCCTCGGGATCCCGTGGCCGGAGCGCGCCGACCGGTTCGCGCAGCTCGAGGACACGCTCCGGATGGCCCACGAGATGTTCGCCGGCGAGCGCGGCTCCGAGGCGGCCTTCGACGGCCGCGTCTACCGCGCCGGCCGGCTGCTGAACTCGCCGCAGTCGATCTCGCGGCCGCGCGTCCCGATCATGGTCGGTGGTGGTGGCGAGCAGAAGACGCTCAAGCTCGTGGCCCGATACGCCGACGCCTGCAACGTGTTCGGCGGACCCGAGGCCGTCCACCACAAGTACGAGGTCCTGCGGGCCCACTGCGAGGCCGTCGGCCGGCCCTACGACGAGATCGAGCGGACGAACCTCGCCGACGTCGACTACGGCCGCGGCCGCGAGTCCGTCGACCAGCTCGTGGACTGGTTCGGGCAGCTGTCGGACGCGGGGGTCCAGCACGTGATCATCAGCGACAACAACCTCTTCGAGCCCGGGCAGATCGAAGCGCTCGGGGCCCGGCTGATCCCCCAGCTGCAGGGCCTGTAGATACCCCCGGGGAGTATGCTTCTCGTGGTAGGATTGACGCGATGAACAAGAACGACGACACGCCCCAAGGGGCCGCCGAAACGCGGTCCGGCGAGGCGGTCGAGCTGCCGGCGAGTCGGAACGGCAGCGAGCCCAAGACCGGCGGACCCGGCGACGCAGCGAGCATCGGCGCCGCCAAGCCCTTCGGTGGCCTCAGCATCGACTTCTCGGGCGACACGTCCGTCGCCGCGCCGGCCGCGCCCGCCCCGCTGCCGTCGGCCTTCCAGATCGACTTCGGCGCGCCCGTCTCGGTCACCGAGACCGGCGGCCCATCGACGATGTCGGATCGGCCGCGCCGGACCGAGAGCAAGGTCGTGATCGTCGGCTCCGGGCCGGCCGGCCTCACGGCCGCGATCTACGCAGCCCGCGCGAACCTCGAGCCGATCGTCCTCGCCGGCTCCGCGCCGGGTGGCCAGCTCATGCTGACGAGCGACGTCGAGAACTACCCCGGCTTCCCGGAGGGCATCCAGGGCCCCGACCTCATGAACCTGTTCCGGGCCCAGGCCGAGCGCTTCGGGACCCAGATCGTCGACGTCGACATCGACCGGGTCGATCTCTCGAGCCGGCCGTTCCGGCTGTGGGCCCGCGGCGTCGAGTACAAGGCCCAGTCGGTCATCGTCGCGACCGGGGCGTCGGCCATGTGGCTCGGCCTCGACAGCGAGACCCGCCTCAGGGGCCGTGGCGTGAGCGCCTGCGCGACGTGCGACGGCTTCTTCTTCCGGGACAAGGAGATCGCGGTCGTCGGCGGCGGCGACACGGCCTTCGAGGAGGCGACCTACCTCACCCGCTTCGCGAAGAAGATCCACCTGCTCCACCGGCGCGACGAGTTCCGGGCGAGCCGGATCATGGTCGACCGGGCGATGGCGAACCCGAAGATCGACATCCAGACGAACACCGGGATCGACGAGGTCCTCGGCGACGAGAAGGTCAACGGGCTGCGACTCGTCGACACGGTGACCGGCGACAAGCGCGAGATGCCGGTCGAAGGGGTGTTCATCGCGATCGGCCACAAGCCGAACACCGAAGCGTTCCGGGAGTGGCTCGAGGTCGACGCCAAGGGCTACCTCGTGGTCCGCGACCATACCGGCTCGAAGATCGACGGCGTGTTCATCGCCGGCGACGTGCACGACCACCGTTACCGCCAGGCCGTGACTGCCGCGGCCGATGGCTGCAAGGCGGCCATCGACGCCGAGCGCTGGCTCGAATCCCAGGGCATCGCGGAGGCGGCCACGGCGACCGCCTGGTAGCTCTAGTCGGAGTAGCCCAGTCTCTTCATCTGGCCGCGGAGGAAGAAGCGCAGCCATCGGTTCGATAGCCCGCCGATCTGCTCGCGCCAGCGGTCGGCGGCGCCGGCGTCGAGGCCCTCCTCGCCCCATTTGAAGC
>JBKPRF010000296.1:0-8498 GCA_046734475.1 Chloroflexota bacterium | reverse complement strand
GTCACCAGGCCTGTCCAGATGAGCGTCGGGCGCGGGATGAGGAACGACTGGACCCCCAGCGCGACGAACGACACCTCCCAGGCGAGGAGCACGAGGACGAAGACGACGAGCGGCGGCAGCCAGTCCGACCCGGGCCGCGCGAAGCGCCGGGCGGCGGCCGTCACGCGAGGCCCTCGGCCCGGATCCGGTCAGCGGCGACGGGCTCGACGATCGCGTCGTCGCCGCGTTGCCGAAGCGCCTCCCGGACCTCGGTGACGAGCTCGAAGTAGCGCTCGGTCTCGCGGGTGTCGACGGTCCGCGGTTGGGGCAGGTCGACGTCGACGACCTTCGCGATGCGGCCCGGGCGGGCCGACATGACGACGACCCGCGTGGAGAGGAACACGGCCTCCGGGATCGAGTGGGTCACGAACACGACGGTGGTCCGTGTCCGGCCCCAGATCCGCATGAGCTCGAGGTTCATCCGCTCGCGGGTCATCTCGTCGAGGGCGCCGAACGGCTCGTCCATGAGCAGGAGCTTCGGATCGAAGGCCAGGGCCCGCGCGATCGATACGCGCTGCTGCATGCCACCGGACAGCTGCCATGGGTGGCGACCCTCGAAGCCGTCGAGCTCGACCAGCTTGAGGAGCTCGGCCGAGCGGCTCGCTCGATCCGACGGCTTCCAGCCCATGATCTCGAGCGGCAGCTCGATGTTCTTGGCGACGGTCCGCCAGTCCATGAGGACCGGCGCCTGGAAGACCATCCCGTAGTCGCGGTCCAGGCGGGCCCGCCGCGCCGGCTTGCCGTTCACCTCGACCGTCCCGTGGCTGGGCGAGGTCAGGTCACCGATGAGCCGCAGGAGCGTCGATTTGCCGCAGCCGGACGGTCCGATCAGCGAGACGAACTCGCCGGGCTCGATCGAAAGGTCGATGCCCTCGAGCGCGGTCACCGCGCCGTCCCCGCTCCCGAACGTCTTCGTGACCCCGGTGGCCCGGACGACCGCGGCTTCCCCGCCGCCGGCGTTCATCGCCATCAGGCGGCTGCCGGGCGGTAGCGGTCGCGGGTCAGCCGGTCCTCGGCGAGCTGGATCAGCCGGACGAAGCCGAGGCCGACGAGCGAGCACATGATGATCGTCGCCCACAGCCGCTCCGGCCCCTGCGTGTAGTACTGGTTGTAGTTGAGGAGGGCGCTCCCGAGCCCGTCCGGGATCCCGGACGGCAGCTCGCCGATGAGGGCCCCGATGACCGACGCCGCGGCCGCGACCCGCAGCGACGAGAACAGGTACGGCACGGAGGCCGGCAGCCGCAGCTTCCAGAGCACCTGCCGCCGGTTGGCCGCGTACGACCGCATGAGCTCGAAGGCCCGCGGGTCGAATGCCCGCAGGCCCCGGAGCGCGGCGATCGTGACCGGGAAGAAGGTCAGGTAGGCGGAGATGATCGCGACCGACAGCCAGCCGGCCTTCGTCGCGACGACGATCAGCGGCGAGATCGCGAGGATCGGCACAGTCTGCGAGGCGACGACGTAGGGCACGAACGCCCGCTCGGCCAGCCGCGAGTGGATGAACCCGATGCCGAGCAGGAGGCCGAGCGCGCCGCCCACGGCGAACCCGAACAGCGCCTCCCGGAACGTGAAGAGCGCCTGTCCGGCGAGGATCAGGCCGAGCGGCGGCCCGTTCCGCTGCGCCGGCAACACGAACGCGCCGAGGACGCTCCAGACGTGGGGCAGGGCGAGGTCCGTCGCGATCCGGTTGTGGAACGGCGGGGTGTGATCGATGTCGATCGGCAGGCCCAGGAGCGTGGCGTGGATCCGCCACGGGTCGCCGAACAGCCACTTCGAGCCTTCCCAGACGAGGGCGAGCACGAGCGCGATCACGATCCACGCCAGCGCCAGGCGGCGCCGTCGCGGCGCCGGGGTCTCGAGTCCGATCGACGGCGCCGCCGCAGCCGCCGCCGTCATCTAGCCGGTGACCGCCTGGTCGGCGATGTCGAGGGCCGCGTCGATGACCTCGAAGCCCTCGTTCAGCTGGCTCTCGGTGATCGACAGCGGCGGGTTCGTGTGGATCATGTGGCCGGCCACGAACGTGTACAGGCCATGGTCGCGGAAGTACTTGCCGATGGCCTTCATCTCGTCGCTTGTGCCGTTGTAGGCGGCCATCGGCGTGAACGGCTCCCGGCTCCGGACGATCTCGAGCACGCCGAACAGCCCGATGTTGCGGGTCGTCCCCACGCTCGGGTGGCGCTCGGCCAGCCGGCGATGCCAGCCACGCATCACGTCGCCCATCGCCCGGGCGTTCTCGATGAGGTGGTCCTCCTCGTAGACGCCGATCGTGGCGAGCGCAGCCGCGAGCGACACCGGGTGCGACGAGTACGTCAGGCCGCCGCTGTAGTACGTCGTGTCGAACCTCTCGGCGATCTTGTGGTTCATCGCCACCGCGCCGAGCGGCAGGTACGACGACGTGAGGCCCTTGGCCATCGTCATGAGGTCGGGCACGACGCCCCAGTTGTCGACGCCAAACCAGCGGCCGGTGCGGCCGAAGCCGGCCATGACCTCGTCGCAGACCATCAGGATGTCGTGACGGTCGCAGATCTCGCGGACGCCCTGGAGGTAGCCATCCGGCGGGATCAGGACGCCGTTCGTCCCGACCACGGTCTCGGCGAAGATCGCCGCGATCGTGTGGGCGCCCTCGTAGCGGATCACGTCCTCGAGGCCCTGGAGGCTCTCCTCGACGGGGCGCGGCTCCTTCTCGCCCCAGCGGTGGGTGTCGGGATACCGGATCACGCCCACGAGGCCCGGCTCGTTCGGCCAGCGCCGAGGATCGCCGGTCAGCGTCATCGCCCCGAACGTCGCGCCGTGGTACGAGCGGTAGCGGGCCAGGACCTTGTAGCGGCCGGTGTAGTGGCGGGCGAGCTTGATCGCGTTCTCGATCGCCTCCGCGCCGCCGAGGGTGAAGAAGACCTTGTCGAGGTCGCCCGGCAGGATCGAGGCCAGCTTCTGCCCGAGGCGGGCCCGGATCTCGGTGGCGAACGCCGGCTGGACGTACTGGAGCTTCATCGCCTGCTCGGTGATCGCGTCGATCACCCGCCGGTCGCCATGGCCGATGTTCACCGACATGAGCTGGCTGTTGAAGTCGAGGTAGCGCTTGCCCTCCGGCGAGTAGAGGTACACCCCCTCGGCCCGGTCGATCGCGATCGGATCGATCGCGCCCTGCACGGACCACGAGAAGAAGGTGTGGGCCCGGCTGAGGGCGACGATCTCCTCGCTGGTCATCGCGCCGGCCCTGGTCTCGACAGTCATGGGTTCGCCTCCAAGGCGCCCATTAGACCACGCCGCCCGGGCCCATCGAGGCCCGGGCGGCGTCAGGGCCGGCGCGTCACGGCTCGAGGGTTCGGACCAGCCGCTCGCAGGAGCTGTCGACGATGTCGTACCGGCCCGCGTACACGACGTCCCAGCCTGGGCCGCAGTGGACCGCGTCGGCTGTCTTGTCGCCACCGACGACGATGACGTCGTTGCCGTAGCCGCCATACACGATGTCGCGGCCCGGCCCGCCCCCGATCCTGTCGTCGCCGTAGCCGCCGTAGATGAGGTCGGGGCCGGAGCCGCCGTAGATCGCGTCGGACCCGTTGCCGCCGCCGATCCGGTCCGCACCGGAACCGCCCGAGATGACGTCGCCGCCGTCACCGCCACGGATGACGTCGTTGCCGGCGAGGCCGTAGATCTGGTCCGGACTCGCGGTGCCGTAGAGCGTGTCGTCACCGGACGTTCCGTTGATCGTGGCCGCCAGGGTCGTGGCCGGGAGCGCCAGCGCGACCACCAGGGCGGCGCCTGCGAAGGCCACGCGGCCCGACCGCGGAAGGTAGGTTCCGAGCATCGCTGCACCTCTGTCTATCGGTGCCGTCGGGTCGACGGTCGATCGTCCCCCGGGACGAGCGGGCCGACCGTAGACCCCGTCGCGACCGTCGTCCGCCCCGCACGCGCCGGCAATCGTAAGCACCGGGTAAGCAGTACGCTTCGGCACCTCAACGGACCGACGGGAGGCGAGGAGCGTCATGCCGAGAATCGTTCGAGGGGCCCTGCTGCAGGCGTCCTGGACCGGCGACAAGGAGTCGATGATCCAGAAGCACGAGGCCGCGGCCCACGACGCCGCGAAGCAGGGCGCCCAGGTGATGCTCTTCCAGGAGCTGTTCTACGGGCCCTACTTCTGCCAGGTCCAGGATCCCCAGTACTACTCGTACACGGAGCTCATCCCGGACGGCCCGACGACGAAGCGGATGCAGGCCCTCGCCAAGGAGACCGGGATGGTCCTCGTCGTGCCGATGTACGAGGAGGACGAGACCGCGTCGGGGATCTACTACAACACCGCGGCGGTCATCGACGCCGACGGGAAGTACCTCGGCAAGTACCGCAAGACCCACATCCCGCACGTGAAGGGCTTCTGGGAGAAGTACTACTTCCGCCCGGGGAACCTCGGCTACCCGGTGTTCGAGACCGCTGTCGGCAAGGTCGGCGTGTACATCTGCTACGACCGCCACTTCCCGGAGGGTGCCCGAGCCCTGGGGCTCAACGGCGCCGAGATGGTCTTCATCCCCAGCGCGACGTCACGCGGCCTCAGCGAGTACCTGTGGCGGATCGAGCAGGTCTCGCACGCGGTCGCCAACGGCTATTTCGTCGGGACGATCAACCGGGTCGGCATCGAGGCCGACATCGGCGACGACGACTTCTACGGCCAGAGCTACTTCTGCGACCCGCGCGGCCAGTTCATCGGGGCCGTCGGCTCGCCGCACGACGAGGAGCTGCTCGTCCGAGACATGGACCTCGACGCGATCCAGCAGGTCCGCCAGACGTGGCAGTTCTACCGCGACCGCCGGCCCGACGCCTACGACGACCTCGTGAGGCCGTAGCCCGGCGCTTCGATCGCCTAGCGGCCGCTCGGGTGGTCGCTCTCGTTGTGATGCTTGACCACGGTCGCGGCGGCGATCGCCTTGGCCCGGCCCTTCGACCGACCCTGGGCGAGCTCGCTCTTCTTGATGTGCTCGTACATCCGCTGCTCCTTGTCGCTGACGCGGGGCAGGTGCTCCTTCTGGGCCATCGTCGGTAGCCTCCTTCGGGACGATGCTCGCCCCGCCGGCGCGGCAGGCGGGCGGTCAACCCGGTAGCCGGGCGCTTCGAACGCGTTGCGGCGCGCGGTACGCTCCGCGCCATGCAGTTCGGGTTCACGCTCAAGCCGGAGCACTCGATCGCGGCGACGATCGAGCTGGCGCAGGCCGGCGAGGCAGCCGGCTTCGACTACGCCTGGTTGTTCGATTCGCATGTCCTATGGCGGGAGCCCTACCCGCTCCTGACGCTGATGGCCGAGCACACCGAGCGGTTGCGGCTCGGAACCTGCGTCACGAACCCGGGAACCCGCGAGCCGAGCGTCACCGCGTCGGTGCTCGCGACGCTCGACGAGCTGAGTGGCGGCCGGATGGACCTCGGCATCGGCCGCGGCGACTCGGCGCGCCGCGTCCTCGGCAAGCCGCCGATCACGCTTGCCCACACCGAGGAGGCGATCGGCGTCATCCGCGACCTCGTCGAGGGTCGGTCGGTGGTGTACGAAGGAACGGAGCTCTCCCTGCCGTGGTCGGGCAAGTGGAAGCTCCCGATCTGGGTCGCCGGCTACGGCCCCATGGCGCTGGCGATGGCCGGGCGCGTCGCCGACGGGCTCATCCTCCAGCTCGCCGACCCCGACCTGATCGCCTGGTTCGTCGACCAGGTGCGCGACGCCTGCGTCGCCGCGGGCCGGCCCCGCGACGCGATCCGGGTCCAGGCGGCCGCGCCACTCCACATCGGGCCCCGGGACGCCGGGCGGGACCGGACCCGGTGGTTCCCGGCCCTCGTGTCGAACCACGTCGTCGACCTCGTGAACAGGTACCCGCGCGAACAGCTGCCCGAGGCCTTGACCGGCTACATCACGGACCGCACCGGCTACGACTACCACCACCACGCCGAGGTCGGCTCGTCCAACGCCGGATTCGTCGGCGACGAGGTCACCGACCGCTTCTGCGTCCTCGGCGAGGTCGACGAGGTCGTCGCCAAGCTGCGGGTCCTCGCGTCCGCCGGGGTCGACCAGTTCAACGTCTACCTCATGAACGGCGACGAGCGTGAACAGCTCGAGCGGATCGGCTCGGAGGTCATTCCGGCGCTGCGGGAGACGGTGGACAGCCGCGCTTGATCGTCTAGGATCGGTTCGAGGCGGGCGCGGGCCCGCCATCAGGAGGCTCCCGCGTGGACAAGAAGGCCAAGGTCCCGAAGAAGCCGAAGAGCGCGACCAAGAAGGGCAAGTAGCGCCTCTCGCGGCGTTCGCCGCGGACGCGCTGGCTCAGTCCGGTCTCAGATTCGGGGGCCCGCGTACTAGCCCGGGTTTCCTAGAGACATCACCGGACCGCACAACCAGACTCCATTCATCGCATTGCGGTATGGAGGTGCCCCATGCCTTTCGGTCTCTTCGCTGAGCGCCGCGATCCCTGGTGGGACGTCGACGGTCCGGCCGCGCGGCGGCAGCGTCGTCGACAACGGATCGTGTCCTTCGCGGCGTTCGTCGCATCGGTCTTCGCTGTGTCCGGAAGCGCCTACGTCTGGGCCTTCCACCTCGGCCTGGTGGGCAGCCTGCCTCTCTGACCCTCCGCTACGATGGCGGGCGTATCGAAGGAGGAGCGATGCGCACGCTGATCGCCAACGGCACGGTCGTCACGGCCGAGGGCTCGTATCCCGCCGACGTGCTCGTCGACGGTGAGCGCATCGTCCAGATCGGCTCAGAGCTGGGCGCCTCGACGACGGCCGACGAGACGCTCGACGCGTCCGGCAGGTACGTGATCCCGGGCGGCATCGACGTCCACACCCACATGAAGCTGCCGTTCGGCGGAACCTTCGCCAAGGACGACTTCTTCACCGGCACGCGAGCCGCGGCGTTCGGCGGCACGACGACGATCGTCGACTTCGCGGTCCAGTCGAAGGGCAAGAGCCTGCGCGAGGGCCTCGACGCGTGGCATGCCCTGGCCGAGGGCAACGCCGTCACCGACTACGGCTTCCACATGATCATGAGCGACGTCACGGACGACTCGCTCAAGGAGATGGACCAGCTCGTCGCCGAGGGCGTCCCGGACTTCAAGCTCTTCACCGCCTACCCCGGCGTCTTCTTCAGCGACGACGGCGCGATCTTCCGGGCGATGCAGCAGACGGGCAAGAACGGCGGCCTGATCATGATGCACGCCGAGAACGGCCTGGCGATCGACGTCATCGCGGCCGATACCGTCGCCGCCGGCACGACCGATCCGATCGGGCACGGCCTGGCCCGCTACTCGGTCCTCGAGGCCGAGGCCACGAACCGGGTCATCCGGCTGGCCCAGTCGGCGGGAGTCCCGGTGTACATCGTCCACCTCTCCGCCAAGGAGGCCCTCGAGGAGGTCCGCCGAGCGCGCGACGAGGGCCTCCACGCCTTCGCCGAGACATGTCCGCAGTACCTGTTCCTCTCGCTCGACGACCTGGGCAACGGCTTCGAGGGCGCGAAGTTCGTGTGCTCGCCGCCGCTCCGGACGAAGGACCACTGGGACGAGCTCTGGAAGGGCCTCGTGAAGGACGACCTGCAGGTCGTCTCGACCGACCACTGCCCGTTCGACTTCCACGGCCAGAAGGAGCTCGGGCGGGGCGATTTCCGGAAGGTCCCGAACGGCCTGCCGGGCGTCGAGGACCGGATCGACCTGCTCCACGACGGCGGCGTCGTCGCCGGCCGGATCACGAAGGAGCGCTGGGTCGAGATCACCTCCACTGCGCCGGCCCGGCTGTTCGGGATGTGGCCGCGCAAGGGTGCGGTGGCGGTCGGGGCCGACGCCGACCTCGTCGTCTACGACCCGAATCGCAGGCGCACGATCTCGGCGAAGACGCATCACATGGACGTCGACTACTCGTGCTATGAGGGCCGCCAGATCCAGGGCGGCGCCGACCTCGTCATGAGCCGCGGCTCGGTGGTGGTCCGCGACGGTGAGTTCACGGGAACGAAGGGCGCCGGCCGGTTCCTCAAGCGCTCGGCCGCCGATTTCGCCCGGACCGCGTGATCGCCAGATGATGAGGCCCGAGACCCTCCGAATCCCCTCCGAGGCTGGCCACCTGGCCGAGGTCAGGGCCTTCGTCCGCTCGGCGACGGCGTCCTTCGGGGCCCCAACGGCAGTCACGGACGATCTGGTCCAGGCGGTCGACGAGGCAGTCTGCAACGTCATCGTCCATGGCTACCGGAGCAACGCCGGCGAGATCGAGATCGGGGCCGAGCTGGCGGACGGCGCGATCGAGATCCGCATCCTCGACCGCGGGCCGGCGTTCGACCCGACGGCGGCAGCCGGTCCGGACCTCTCGGTGCCGCCGCTCGAGCGCAAGCCAGGCGGGATGGGCATCCATCTCGTGCGCGCCGCGACCGACGCGGTGCATCATCGAGCCCGGCCCGGCGGAGGCAACGAGCTGACCCTGGTCCGACGGATCGCCGGGCCGGCCGAGGA
>JBKPRF010000295.1:0-6023 GCA_046734475.1 Chloroflexota bacterium | reverse complement strand
GCCGAACGCGCCGGCGAGCCTCCGGCCGATGCTGGCGCGGCCCCTCGCCGCGGCGTTCGACTCCCCGAACCACCTCTTCGAGCCGGTCTGGGGCGGGCTCCGGGCGCTGGCCCGGATCGGTCCGGCGGACGTCGCGGGCGCGGGCGACGTCGTGCTGATCGACGAGTCCGGCGCCGTGCTCGCTCCCCCGCCCGACCTCGCCGGCCTCGCGGTGCGCGTCGCGGCCCGCTCTGCGGTGCTCGACGGCGAGATCGTCGTCGTCGACGAGGGCGGCCGGCTCGATCGCGAGGAGCTCGAGCGGCGGCTGGCCGGCCAGCCTGGCCGGCCCCTGGCGTACCTGGCGTTCGACCTCCTCGACCTCGACGGCCGATCGCTGCTCTCGATGCCGCTGGAGCGACGGCGCGAGCTGCTGCGGCGGGTGCTCCGGCCAGGCGACGAGGTGGTCGCGGTGCCGGCCATCGCCGACGAAGGCCGGGCGCTGTACGACGCGGTCGCCGCCCAGGGGCTCGCCGGGATCCGGGCCCGCCAGCGGACCGGGCCGTACCTGCCGGGGGTTCGGAGCCGGCTCTGGCGCCAGGTCGACGTCGGCGCGCCGCCGAAGCGGGTCCGGGAGGCAGCGGACGCGCTCGCCGCGGAGGTGGGAGTCGCACGTCCCCGATCCGCGGGCGGCCGGAACGCCCCCGTCCTGGCGCTCATGCGGCGGCTGCCGCTGGACCTCGAGGAGCTCGAGCCGCCCTCGGGCGCCTGACCCCCGGGCGCCTGGCCCTGGGGTGCCTAGCCCTGGGGCCGGATCACCGCCGCGGCGATCGCCCGCAGGCCGGGCCGCTGGCCGTACAGCAGGACGCCCGCCGAGTACACCCGAACGGCCAGAATCGCGACGATCCCGATGGCGGCGACCAGGAGGCCGAATGCCAGGGCCACCTCCCACGGATCGGCTCGTCCGATGGTCATCCGGGTGAGCATGATGAACGGGCTCCAGAACGGCACGAACGAGGCCAGCTTCATGAACCCGCTGATGCCCCCGGACAGGGCCAGCACGGCCATGAGGTAGCCGACGATCGCGATCAGGCTGAGCGGCAGGGCCAGGACCTGGAGGTCCTCGGCCCGGCTCACGAGCGAGCCGGCGGCGGCGTAGATCAGCGAATAGAGGATGAAGCCGAGGACCCAGAACCCGCCGTAGGCCAGCAGCAGGGACGGGCTCAGGACGGCCAATGAGACACCGGTCAGGGAGCCGCTCCCGAGCACGGCCTCGGAGATCCGGTCCTCGGCGAGGATCGTGATGACCGCCGGCACGAGGATCGCGAGGTACTGGACGAAGCCCGCCAGACCGATCCCGACGACCTTGCCGGCCACGAGCTGCGCCGGCGACGCGGCGCTGATGAGGAGCTCCATGACCCGGCTCGTCTTCTCGGAGACCACACCCGCGGCCACCCACATCCCGTAGATCACGAGCGTGATGAAGATGAGCACGACGAAGACGACGCCGACGATCCGGCGAGCGGCGAACTCGCTCGCCTGCACGGGCGCGCGGCCGGCCGACGACCCGATCGCGTTGACGACGTCGACCGTCGGGATCGCGAAGGTCGCGCCGGTGAGCTGGCCGCGGCTGCGGTCCGCCCAATCCAGGATCGCCACGGCGATCGCGCCGACGCCGATGTACTGCAGCCGATCGGCGCCGATCGACTCGCCGCTGATGAACTGGAACTCGATCAGGCCGCTCGCCTGGCGCGTGGCGATGAGCGCGCCGTTGTACTCGCCGTCCGACACGGCCTTCGCGATCGTGTCCGGCGTCCCGGCCCGCACGAGCGTGTACGGATTCGACTGGCCGCTGCCGGTGCTGGCGTTCAGGGCCCCGCCCATGGTCCCGAGGATCTCGTCCGCGAGGTGGTCCTCGGACGTCACGACGGCGATCCGCGTCGTCGAACCGCGATCGGCCGCGCGGATGATGACCGGCGTCATCGCCATGCCCACGGCAAGGAGCGCGAGGAGCACCGTCGAGCCGACGAAGAGCTTGGTGCGCACGCGCTCGCGGAACTCACGCTTGGCGATGAGCCAGGCGTTCGGCAGGAGCGGGTCCCGGCGGCCCTCCGCCGCGTGCGTGGGCTCGATCACGCGACCTCCTCGCGCCGGGCCAGCGGCTCGGTCTCTACGTCCGCCGGGTGGCCGACGTGCTCGATGAACACCTGCTCCAGCGACGGGTCGGCGATCTCGAAGTGCGTCACGCGGGCGCCGGCGGCGAGCGCCGCCGCGAGGACCGCCTCCGGCTCGACCTCCGGGTCGAGCTCGATCTCGGCCCGCTCGATGCCGGGCCGCAGGATCCGGGCCCCGGGCACCGAGCGCAGCCACGCCAGGCGGTGGTCGCCCGAGACCGAGAGGAGGACCATCCGGCGGCCGGTCGAGCGCTTGACGTCGGCGAGGCTGCCTGTGACGACCGTCCGGCCCTTGTCGATGATCGCCACCGACTCGCACATCGCCTCGACGGTCTCCATCTGGTGGGTCGAGAGGAGGACGAGGCGGCCGCGATCCCGGAGCTCGAGGATGGCCTCGCGCAGGAGCACGATGTTCACGGGATCGAGGCCGGTGAACGGCTCGTCGAGCAGCAGGACCTCGGGCTCGTGGAGGATCGCGGCGAGGAACTGGACCTTCTGCTGGTTGCCCTTGGACAGCTCGTCGGCCCGGCGCTCCGCGAAGTCCGGCACGTGGAGCCGCGCGAGCCAGTCCTGGGTGCGGCGGGTCGCAACGTCACGCGGTACGCCCTGCAGGCCGGCGAAGAACACCAGCTGCTGGAGGACGGTCATCTTCGGGTAGAGTCCGCGCTCCTCGGGCAGGTAGCCCCACGTCGGGCGGGGCAGCGTGCGATGGTCGACACCGTTCCACGTGATCCGACCGGCGTCGGGCCGGAGCACGTCGAGGGCGATTCGCATCGTGGTCGTCTTGCCGGCGCCGTTCGAGCCGAGGAACCCGAACACATGGCCGCCGGGCGCGTGGATCGAGAGCCCGTCGAGCGCGACGACGTTCCCGAATCGCTTGCGTAGACCCTCGACGACGAGCGACATCCCCGCGGCAGGATACCTGCGCCCCCGACCGCCGTCCGCCAGCCGATCGTCCTCCCGGCCGATGCCGCGGCATGGGGCACAATCCAACCGTGAACATCGACGCCGCGCCAGGCACGGACGCCATCCCGGCCCCGAGCCCGACCGTGCCGGTGCGGATCCATCTGGATCGCGGCGCCGGCACGCTGGAGCTGGAGTGGCAGGACGGCCACGTGACGACCTATGGCGCCACCGGCCTGCGCTGGCTCTGCCCGTGCGCCTTCTGCCGCGGCGAGGCCGGGCTGCCGGGCTGGCTCGACTCAGGCCCGACACTGACCGCCGACCAGACCCGGCTCGTCGACCTCCACCTCGTCGGCTCGTACGCCGTCGCGCCCGAGTGGGCCGACGGCCATCACACCGGCTATTACCCGTTCAGCCTGCTCCGCGATCGCTGCCCGTGCCCTGAGGACACGGCCCGTCGCGCCGCCGAGGCCATCTCGAGGGAGGCTCGCTCGTGATCGTCGCGACCGCACCGTTCATCGCCGGCCACCGCGTCGTCGAGACGAAGGGCCAGACGTTCGGCCTCGTCGTCCGCAGCCGGGGCTTCTCCGGCAACCTCATTGCCGGCCTCCGCTCGCTGGGCGGCGGCGAGATCCATGAGTACACCCAGCTCCTCGAGGACACCCGACGCCAGGCGCTGGATCGCCTGATCCAGAACGCCACGCTCATGGGCGCCAACGCGATCATCTCGATGCGCTTCGACAGCAGCGAGATGGCGAGCTACATGACCGAGATCGTCGCGTACGGCACCGCGGTCGTGGTCGAGCCCGATACGGGCGCAGCGCAGCCCACGGCCGAGTAGCCGCGTCCGGCCGGCGGCCTCTCCTCCTCGACTCGATTTCGGTGGGCGTCCTGATCCGAGGCCTCCTCGTCCTGTGCGGGGTCGGCATCATGCTGCTGGGCATCGACGTGATCGCGACCGCGCCTGACGGGCGGATCAGCGGCCTGAGCTGGGTGGGGCTGGGCGGGATCCTCATCGTCCTCGTCGCCGCCGAGCGCCAGCGCTACCGTTCCGAAGCGGCCGAGAAGTCGAATGCGCCGGTCGGGCCGGGCGGCGGCGAGCGTCGCGGCGAGATGATCGAGCCGCGCTTCGAGAGGACCGACGAGGTCTTCATCGACCCGACGACCGGGCATCGCATGCGGGTCCTCTCCGATCCGACGACCGGCGAGCGGCGCTACGTGGCGGAGGCCTGACCGAGGCCTGCGGCGCTCCGGAATCTGGTCGAGCTCCGCCCGTTACCAACCAATCCGTTGTTAACACGGGGCCGACCGCGCGTTCACCGCTGCCATAGAGGCTGAAGGCTGGCCGCAGCGCGCAAATCGACGCGCGCCTTGCCCGCCGTACGCGGCCACTGGAGGAGTCATCGAGTGAGCACCAGCACCAAGCGCGCCGCCGGCCTTCTGCTCGCGGCGCTCCTGGCGGCCTGCACGAATAGCGGCGCCGCGACGACCGCGCCGGCAGCCACCAGCCAGGCAAGCGCGGCAGCCTCGCAGGGAGCCGCCAACCCGGTTCCGCCCACTGGCGACGTCACGCTGAACGGAGCCGGCGCCACATTCCCGGCGCTGCTCTACCAGGTGTGGATCGAGAAGTTCAACGAGGCGTACCAGAACGTCAGCATCAACTACCAGGCGATCGGCTCGGGTGGCGGGATCAAGGGCATCACCCAGCAGACCGTCGACTTCGGTGCTTCCGACGCGGCCATGAAGGACGAGGAGATCGCCGCGCTCCCCGCAGGCACGAAGATGCTCCACGTCCCGACGGCGCTCGGCGCGGTCGTCGTGATCTACAACATCGCCGGCAAGGACAAGAGCCCGATCAAGGGCCTGAAGTTGGACGCAGCCAACATCGCCGGCCTCTTCCTCGGCACGATCACGAAGTGGAGCGACCCCGCGATCGCGGCCAACAACCCCGACATCGCGGCCAATCTGCCCGATACCCCCGTCCTCGTCGTCCATCGGTCCGACGGCTCCGGCACGACGAACGCGTTCACGAGCTACCTCGACACGGTCAGCCCCGACTGGCAGTCGAAGGTCGGCAAGGGCAAGGAGGTCCAGTGGCCCGTCGGCAACGGGGCGCCCGGCAACGACGGCGTCTCTGGCGGCGTGAAGGCCACCGACGGTGCGGTCGGCTACGTCGAGCTGCAGTACGCGGTCGTCTCGGGACTCGGCAGCGCCCAGGTCAAGAACGCCGCCGGCAAGTGGGTCGCCGGTTCCTCGGACGGGGTGACTGCCGCGGCGAACGCGGTCCTCGACACGTTCCCGGCGGACTTCCGGCAGGCGCCGATCATCAATGCCTCCGGCGACGACGCCTACCCGATCGCCTCATACACCTACCTCCTCGTGTATGTCGACCAGACCGACGCGACCAAGGGCCGGGCCCTGGTGGCGTTCCTCTACTGGGCGCTGACGGACGGCCAGAAGGAGGAGAAGGCCATCGGCTATGCCCCGCTGCCCGACCAGATCCAGCAGAAGGCGCTGGCCGAGCTGCATCAGATCACGACGGCCGGGTCTCCCATCTGGCCATAGCGGTTGAACCCGTGACCGTCGTGCCTGCACCGAGTGCCGCGAGCCGCTTCGGACGAAGCGGCTCGCGCGTGCCCGACCTCGCCTTTCGCGGGGCCACGGCGGTCTTCGGCTGGGCCGTCGTCGGCATCCTCGGGCTCCTCCTCACCCTGCTCGTCCTGAACTCCCGCGACGCCCTCGCGGCATTCGGTCTCTCGTTCCTGACCGGCAGCGCGTGGGACCCAGTGGCCGGCGTCTACGGTGCCCTGCCGTTCATCATCGGGACGCTCGCGACGTCGGCCATCGCCATCCTCCTCGCGACGCCGATCGGGCTGCTGACCGCGATCTTCCTCGCCGAGCTGTCGAGCCGCTGTCTCTTATACACATCTCCGAGCCCACGAGACATACATCACAATCTCGTATGCCGTC
>JBKPRF010000294.1:0-2996 GCA_046734475.1 Chloroflexota bacterium | reverse complement strand
CCGCCTGATCGATCCCCTCGCCCGCCAACGCGACTCGGACGGCGCCGGCCCCTCCTCAGGCGCCGTCCGGCTCGCCCTACGGAGCCTCGTCGTCGCGGTACAGCGTCCGGCGCGGGAGGCCGGTGACTCGGGCCACGTCGGCCGCGGCCTGCGAGCGCGATGCTCCGTCGCGCATGAGCTCGGCAACGCGCGTTCGAGCCTGCGCCAGCCGGAGCGCGTGCTCGTCGTCGCTCATCTCCGTCGCGGCGTCCGTGGGAGCGCCCGCGATCACGAGAACGATCTCGCCCCTCGAGGGGATCGCCCCGGCCCGAACCTGGGCCGCGAGCTCCTCGAGACTGCCTCGGGCAACCTGCTCGTGGACCTTGGTGAGCTCGCGACACACGGCCGCACGCCGCGTACCACCGCAGGCGCCGGCGAGGTCCGCCAAGGTCGCGCCCAGCCGGTTCGGCGACTCGTAGAGAACGGTCGCCCGCTCGTCGGTCGCGATTCGCCCGAGGCGCTCGCGGCGCTCCCGGCCCGAGCGCGGCAGGAACCCTTCGAAGCCCCAGCGCGCGCCCGCCAGACCGCTCGCCACGACCGCGGCGAGCACCGCAGAGGCGCCGGGGATCGGCACGACGATGCCGCCTTCGGCGGCCCACGCGGCGACGAGGTCGTCGCCCGGGTCGCTGATTCCCGGCGTGCCTGCGTCGGTGACGAGGGCCAGGTCCGCGCCGTCGCGCAGGTGGGCCAGGAGCTGTTCCCGGCGCCCCGGCCCGCTGCGGGCGTGGTAGCTCACGGTCCGGGTCGTGATCTCGTACCTGCGCAGCAGGCGGGCGGCGATCCGGGTGTCCTCGGCGGCGATGAGCGGCACGGCCCGCAACACCTCGAGGGCCCGCAACGTGACATCGCCGAGATTGCCGATCGGCGTCGCGACGACATAGAGCCGGGCGCCGGCCGCGGCGCCGCCGGCCGTGGCGCGTCCCTCGGGGCTCACGTTCGGGCGGAGCCGGGCCTCCGGCGCGGATAGAGATAGTCGACGCCGGCCGTCCGCGGGCCGAGCTTGGCGATGGGCGGGACCTGGCGCTTGAACTCGGCTCCGGCGACCATCCGGTCGACCCGCTCGACCGTCGCCGGATCGAATCCGAGCGCCGCCACCTCCTCGACGCTCCGCCGCCGGTCGATCCGCCAGTAGAGGATCCGGTCGAGCTCCGGGTAGCTGAACTCGCCCTCGCCCTCGTCGGTCTGGTCGGGCCAGAGATCGGCGCTCGGGGCCTTCGTGATGATCGGCTCGGGCACGCCCATCGCCACCGCCAGCTGCCGGACCTGGCTCTTGTAGAGGTCGCCGATCGGGTTGAACGCGCACGCGGAGTCGCCGAAGAGCGTCGTGTAGCCGATGAGCGACTCGGTCTTGTTGCCCGTTCCGACGACGAGCCCCCCGAACGTCACCGACCGGTCGTACAGCACGGCCATCCGCATCCGGGCCATGAAGTTGCCGCGTCGGACGGTGGACGCGTCCCGATTCGGGGCCGCCTCGAAGAAGGCATCGACCATCGGGCTGATCTCGACGAGCTCCGACGAGATGCCGAGCCCGGCCACGACCGCCTCGGCGTCGGTCCGGGACGCCCCCGACGAGGTGCGGTACGGCAAGAGCACGCACAGCAGGTTGTCCGGCCCGATCGCGTCGACGACGAGGTGGGCGACGAGCGCGGAATCGATCCCGCCCGACAGGCCCAGCACGCAACGCTCGAAGCCCGACTGGCGGAGCTGGCTCCGGATGAAGTCGGTGATGACCCGGCGTGCGACGTCGGTGTCGATCGCGAGCTCGGCCGGCAGGTCGAACATCGGCTGGCCGTCGACGCCCTTCGGGACCACGACCGGGGCAGCCATCGATTCAGCGCGCCCGGCTGCGGGACGTCTGATGCGGGCGCCCACCGCCGGCCGTCGCCCGCGACACGCGAGCGCGAGCCGCCGCTCCATCCCGCGCCGCCGCTCCATCGCGAGCCTCGCGCCCGAGCGGGGCCAGATCGAGTCCCGCCTCCGCGTCGGCGGCGGCGGTCGAGTCGGGCGCCAGCCCGGCTCGCTCGGCGATGACCCGGCTGAGCTCCCGGGCCTGGAGCTCGAGCCGCTCGTCGCGCAGCAACGGCAGGCCGATCCGGGCCCGCCGGACGTCGGCCAGCGAGACGTCCACGAGGTACAGGCCCTCGTCGAAGAGCGGCGCCGAGAACAGCGCCTCGCCCGCCGGCGAGATCACCTCCGAGCCGCCCCAGAACGAGATCGACTCGTCGACTCCGACCCGATTGCAGAACACGACGAACGAGGTCGTGAGCTGGGCATACGTCCGCATGAGCGTCCGCCACGAGCTCGCCGTCCCGAGCCCGACCTCGTGGGTGGCCGCGAGGTCGCGGCCCGGCGAGGAGGACACGTTCAGCAGGATCTGGGCGCCATCGAGCGCCAGCAGCTGCGGCACGCCCAGGTGCCAGAAGTCCTCGCAGATGGCGATCCCGACACCGACCCCGAGCCGCGACGGGACCGCCCGGAGGACGTCGCCCGGGGCGAAGAACCGCCGCTCGTCGAAGAGGCCATAGGTCGGCAGGAACAGCTTCCGGTGGACGTGGGTGATCTCGCCGTCCTCCATGAGCGCGGCGGCGATGAACAGCCGATGGTCGGCCGATTCCTCCACGAACGAGACCGTGGCGCTCAGGCCGTGGGTCGTCGAGGCCAGCTCGGCGAGGCGCGGGTCGTCGAGGCGCATCGCGACCTCGGCCGCCAGGTCCTGCAGCTGGTAGCCAGTGAGGCCGAGCTCCGGGAAGACGACGAGCTGTGCCCCCTTGGCACGCGATTCGGCGATGAGCTCGCGATGCCGGACGAGGTTCTCCGCGAGGCCGCCGAGCCGGGGCGCGATCTGGGCGATCGCGAGCCGCAGCGTGTTCACGCCCGGAGTCTAGACCGCACCGGACAGGGCGCCGCTCCGGCCCTGCCACCCGTGCGCCGTCCGCGCCTGCCCCGCGCGCCTCTCG
>JBKPRF010000293.1:0-2593 GCA_046734475.1 Chloroflexota bacterium | reverse complement strand
CTCGATCTCCAGGTGGATCGCGAGGGGCTCGCTCCAGCTGGCGCTCGCCCCGAGCACGGCGGCGAGGAAGGTCTCGAGGAGGGCCACGTCCCCGACCGTGACGCCGATCTCGCGGCGAGCCGCCTCGGCAACGAGCTCCGCGGGGATCGGGTACAGGACGAGGATCGGTCGATCGACCCCGCCCTCGCGCAGCTCGATCGCCTCGTCGAGGGTCGCGACGCAGAAGCCGTCGGCGCCCGCCTCCGCGAGGGCCCGTGCAACGGGAACGGCGCCGTGGCCATAGGCATCGGCCTTGACGACCGGAAAGACCGGCACGCCGCCGGCGATCTCCCGGAGGACGCCGAGGTTCGCGGCGAGGGCGTCGAGATCGATCCGCAACCAGGCCGTCCGCGGGAGCGGCGGCAGGCCGGCCGCCGCGAGGTCGGACTGGATGCTCAGGCGTCGGCTCCGGGATCGGCCGGTGCGCCCTCGCGCGGCAGGAAGCCGAGCCGTTGGCCCTTGGTGGCCCGCTCGGCGATCGCGGCGAGGCGCTTCCGCACGACCGGCACGAGATCCGGCAGGTCCGAGGCGAGCAGGCCGGCGTCGCCGATCCGGTCTCGGACCATGTCGCCGGCGAGGCCGTGGAGGTAGACCCCGAGGCGGGCTGCCGGTCCGGGGGCAAGGCCCTGCGCGAGCAGCCCGCCGATCACGCCGGCCAGCACGTCGCCGGTGCCGCCGCTCGCCAGCGCGGGGTTCTCGAACGCGACGGCCGTCAGCGTGCCATCGGGCTCCGCGATCACGGTCCGCGCGCCCTTGAGGACGACGACCTGGTGCCACGTCACGGCCGCGTCCTTCGCGGCCGCCGCCCGCGCTGCGTCGTCATCGGCGAGATCGCCGTCCGCCTCGGGATCGCCGCCCGCGCCGGCTCGAAGGCGAGCGAACTCGCCCGGATGCGGCGTCAGGACGCACGGCCGGCTGGTGCCGGTCCACCACTCGCCCAGCGTCGCCATCGAACGGAGCGCCTCCGCGTCGAGCACGATCGGCGCCGGTGGCGGGTCGTCGCCGACCGCCAGCAGCTCGCGCACGAGCTCGGTCGTCGCGAGCCCCGGCCGGAGACCGGGCCCGAGGACGATCGCGTCGTGCTCGTGGTCCAGGACGCGGGCGAGGGCCGGCTCAGGATCGACCTCCTCGAGGTCGTCCTCGGGCAGGGCCATCGTCGTCGCCTCGACGACCTTCGCCGCGAACAGCGGCTGCAGCGACTCCGGCACCGCGAGGGTGACGAGGCCGGCGCCCGCCCGGCCGCCCGCCCGGCACACGAGCAGCGCCGCACCGGCGTAGTCGAGCGAGCCGGCGATCACGAGGAGCTTGCCGAACGTGCCCTTGTGGCCGCGCGGCGCGCGGTCCGGCAGGAGCGCGGCCGCGGCCTTGTCATCCAGGGTCGGGATCGACGGCGCGTCAGGCGAGGCGAGCGCGGTGCCGCCATCCCGGCGCCCGAAGCCGAGCGGCCGGGAGTCAGCCACGGGTCGTCTCCTGGAGCGCCCGCAGTCGCTCCATCCGGGCCAGGATCCGGCGCTCGCGGTCGTCGAGGCGGGCTTCGATGTCGACCGGGAAGAGGAACCGACCGCCGGCGGTTCGAACACCGAACGCGATCGCGACGGCGTACTCGGATTCGTGGCTGATCGAGAGCGCGACTCGGTCCATGCCGAGCTGCTCGGCGCGCTGCGCCGCGCGACCGTGGAGCCGCACCGCCGGCTGGCCCGTCGGCAGCCGTTCGACTTCGATCTCCTGCCAGCCGATGCCCCGCACGCCGAGCCCGAGGACCTTGCTCACGGCCTCCTTCGCGGCCCACCGGCCGGCGAACGTCTCCGGCCGATCGCGAACGTAGCGTCGCTCGGTCGGTGTGAGGACGCGAGCTGCGAACTTCGGCCCGAAGCGCTCGATCATCGCCCGGATGCGGGCGACCTTGATGATGTCGATCCCGAGCTCGGTGGTGCCCGCCGGAACGTCCATCGTGCGAAGTGGCTCTATTCGACCGTGACCGACTTCGCCAGGTTGCGCGGCTGGTCGACGTCCGTGCCGCGGGCAACGGCCACGTGGTACGCGAACAGCTGCAGCGGGATGATCGCCAGAACGGGGCTCAGGAGCTCGTGGGTGTCGGGCACCCAGCAGACGTCATCGGCGAAGCGCTCGATCTGCTCGTCCCCCTCGGTCGCGACGGCGATGACGCGGGCGTCTCGGGCTCGGCCCTCCATGACATTGCTGATCAGCTTGTCGTAGACAGCCGACCGCGTCGCGACTGCCACGAGCGGGCATTCCGCGTCGAGGAGCGAGATCGGGCCGTGCTTCAGCTCGCCGGCGGCGTAGCCCTCGGCGTGGACGTAGCTGATCTCCTTGAGCTTGAGCGCCCCCTCCAGCGCTGCCGGATACGTGGCACCGCGCCCGACGAACATGAAGCCGCGGGAGTTCACGTAGCGTCGGGCCAGGTCGCGCGAGCGCGGCGCGTTCTGCTCGAGGACCCGGGCCGCGCCCGCGGGCAGCGCCCGCAGGCCGGCCGCCAGCTCGCGCCCGGTCGCCTCGTCGAGCGAGCCCCGGATCGAGGCGATGCCGGCGGCGA
>JBKPRF010000292.1:0-2599 GCA_046734475.1 Chloroflexota bacterium | reverse complement strand
CGATCATCGGATGTCGGGCCCGGCGCGCTGGTGGTCTCCGGGCACGGCTTGTCGACCAACATCATCGAGGCCTCGCTCGAGGCATATCTCGTCGCGCTCAACAAGCTCCATGGCGCCCAGGCCGGCCCTGCGTCCGGGGCGTTCATCTCCCAGCGGACCGTCGAGACGCCATGAGCGAACGGCACTACCGGGTCGTGGCGCTGCCGGGCGATGGCATCGGGCCTGAGGTGGTCGGCCACGCCCGCGACGTGCTCGACGCCGCCGGCGACGCCTACGGCTTCGAGATCGAGTGGTCGGAGTGGCTGGTCGGCGGCGCCGCGATCGATGCCCACGGCGCAGCCTTCCGGCCCGAGGACGTCGAGGCCTGCGGTGCGGCCGACGCCGTGCTGCTCGGCGCGGTCGGCGGCCCGTCGTGGAGCGACCCGAACGCCCCGGTCCGCCCGGAGCAGGCGCTCTTCGCGCTTCGGGGCGGCCTCGGGCTGTTCGCGAACCTGCGGCCGGTCGCCGTCCACCCGGGCCTCGCCGGCGCGTCGCCCGTCAAGCCCGAGCTGCTCGACGGGGTCGACATGGTCATCGTCCGGGAGCTGACCTCGGGGATCTACTTCGGCCGGCCGTCCGAGGAACAGCTGACCGACGGCGGCCGGGCCGCGGTCGACACGCTGTCATACGACGAGCACGAGATCCGGCGGATCGTCCGGCTCGCGCTCCGGCTCGCCCAGGGTCGTCGCCGGAGGCTCACGAGCGTCGACAAGGCGAACGTCCTCGCCACGTCGCGGCTGTGGCGCAAGGTCGTCGACGAGGAGAAGGCGGCGTTCCCCGATGTCCAGGTCGAGCACCAGCTCGTCGACTCCTGCGCGATGCTCCTCGTGAAGCAGCCCGCCGCGTTCGACGTCCTCGTGACCGAGAACCTCTTCGGCGACATCCTCTCGGACGAGGCGGCCGTGCTCGCCGGCTCACTTGGGCTCCTGCCAAGCGCGTCGCTCGGCGAGCGCCGGACCGCGCACGGCACGTTCGGCCTGTACGAGCCCATCCACGGCTCCGCGCCAACCCTCGTCGGGACGGACTCGGCCAATCCGATCGGGACGATCCTGTCGGGCGCGATGCTCCTCCGGATCTCGCTCGGCGAGGACGACGCCGCGACCGGCGTGGAGCTGGCCGTCGAGGCGGCGCTGACCCAGGGCTACCGAACGCCGGACCTCATG
Source organism: Chloroflexota bacterium (assembly GCA_046734475.1). GTDB lineage: Bacteria > Chloroflexota > Limnocylindria > Limnocylindrales > CSP1-4 > UBA5189. The sequence goes on along the minus strand of JBKPRF010000292.1, from coordinate 1,397 downwards.
CCGGCCGTTGCCGACGACCACGGCCCGATGCTGATCCCGACCGGCGGCGCGGGGCTTGCGGCGCGAGTCGTCGAGCTCCTCCGGACCGGCCTCGACGTCATGGCGGTGCCGGCATGAGCGTCGTCCTGTACGACACGACGCTCCGGGACGGGACCCAGGGCGAGAACATCACGCTGTCGCTCGCGGACAAGCTCCGGGTCGCCCGGATGCTCGACGAGTACGGCCTGCCGTACATCGAGGGTGGCTGGCCCGGCTCGAACCCCAAGGACATCGAGTTCTTCCGGGCGGCCCGCAAGGCGACCTGGCGGACGGCCAAGCTCGCCGCCTTCGGCTCGACCCGTCATCGCTCGAACGCCGCGAAGCACGACCCCAACCTGCGCGAGCTCATCCGGGCGGAGACGCCGGTGGTGACGATCTTCGGCAAGAGCTGGCTCCTGCACGTCACCGAGGTCCTCGGCGCGTCGCCCCAGGAGAACCTCGACATGATCGCGGAGAGCGTCGGCCTGATCGTCGGCGAGGGCCGTGAGCTCGTCTATGACGCCGAGCACTTCTTCGACGGCTACAAGGCCGACCGGGAGTACGCGATCCGGACGCTGAAGGCCGCCGTGACCGGCGGCGCCCGGACGCTCGTCCTGTGCGACACGAACGGCGGGACGCTGACGGGCGAGCTCGTCTCGATCGTCGGCGACGTCCGAAGCGCCGTCGAGGGAGCAGGCAACGGCTCGACGCCGCCGCTGACCTGGGGCATCCACACCCACAACGATGCTGAGCTCGCCGTGGCCAACTCGATCGCCGCGGTCCAGGCCGGCGTGCGCCACGTCCAGGCGACGATCAACGGCTACGGCGAGCGGTGCGGCAACGCCAACATGGTCAGCATCCTGGCCAACCTCGCCCTGAAGACCGAGCTCGAGCTGACGCCGGCGGGCGGCGGCGACCTGGCCGAGCTGACCGAGTTGTCGCGCGCCGTGGCGGAGATCGCGAACCAGGCTCCGAACGACTACCAGCCGTACGTCGGCCGCTCGGCGTTCGCCCACAAGGGCGGTGTCCACGGAGCCGCGGTCGCGAAGGTCGAGCGCAGCTACCAGCATGTCGATCCGGCCGCCGTCGGCAACGCCGGGCGGCTCGTCGTGTCCGAGCTCGGCGGCCGGGCCAACACCGCGATCCGCGCCGAGCAGCTCGGGCACCGCCTCGAGGGGGTCGTCGAGCCGCGGGTCCTGTCGGAGCTCGTGAAGCAGCTCGAGAGCGAGGGCCTGTCATTCGAGGGTGCCGAAGCCTCGTTCGAGCTCCTCATCCGGCGCCACCAGGCCGACTACGCGGCGCCCTTCCGGATCGTCGACTACACCTGCCTCGTGGAGCAGCGCTCGGGCGCGGAGCTGCGGGCCGAGGCGACCGTCAAG
>JBKPRF010000291.1:0-3699 GCA_046734475.1 Chloroflexota bacterium | reverse complement strand
GCTTTGGTCGGCATGCCCACACGCTACGCCGAATACCTGCCAGAAGCTGTCGGGAATGTTCGCCGTCAGCTCTGACCCTCGTGACCGTGGCCGACTGACCCGATCGGGCCATTGCCGTCGCGCCGACGCACCGCGTACGGTCCCGGCCATGTTCGGTCGCAGGGAGGCTTCCCGGAACGACGACGAGCGCCCGCACGTGTACAAGCCGGGCTTCGGGCACGCGAGCTACTGCCTCGCCTTGCTGCCCTCGGGCCTCCATTGCGGGCGCAAGGAAGTCGACCCGGTCCACGTCGTCGACCCCCGCAATCCCAACCGCCGCCGCGCCTAGCGCGCCGGGTCCGCCCCGGTCAGGAGGTCAGCTCGCGCTCGCTGTCGAGGGCCATCGGCGCCGGCGGCGGCGCCTCCGCCGGGCGCGGCGCGAAGCTCGCCGCCCGCAGCGACCGGACCTGCGTGAACCCCAGCGCCAGGACGCACAGGCTGGCGCCCATGACGATCAGGGTGCCCGTCCCGCCGATCGTGTCGATGAGGACCCCGCCGACGAGGCCGCCGATCGGCATCAGCCCGAGGGCGATGACCCGGGCCGTGCTCGCGATCCGGCCGACGAGATGGTCCGGTGAGTTCGCCGCCCGGGTGGCGATGTAGACGACCGCCATCGCCGTCTCGCCGATCCCGGAGATCCCGGTGAGCAGGACGATGACCGGCAGCGAATCGACGAACGCGACGAGGATCAATGGGACGCCGGTCAGCACGACCGTGCCGATGAAGAAGCGGGCCACGTTCGTCGACGGGCCGAGGCGGCTCACGAGGGCGGACCCGAGCACGGCGCCGACCCCGAGGCCGGTCAGCGTCAGCCCGAACGCGGCTGGGCTCTGGCCGAGGTCGCGGACGATCCGGAAGGTCATCGCCGCGCCGATCGGCGTGATGAGCGCCGACGTCATCGCGAACAGCAGGATCACCGAGCGCAGCACCGGATGGCGGACGACGTAGACGACGCCCTCGCGGATGTCGTCGACCATCCGCGACGGTGCCCGGTCGGCCGGCGCCTTGAGCTCGCGGCCGATGAGCAGCAGGCCGACGGCCGAGATCGCGAAGGACGCGGCGTCGACGGCGAGCGTCTCGGCCGGCCCGATGACGGTCACGAGGAGGCCGGCGATCGCCGGGCCGACGATGAACGTCGTCGAGTAGGCGGCCTCGAGGATCGCGTTGCCGCGGGCCAGCTGCGAGCGACCGACGAGGTTCGGCATCGCGGCGAGATAGCCCGCCCGGAAGAAGCCGCGCAGGATCGCGAGCGGCGCCGTCACGAGGATCACGACGGCCAGGGTCGGTCCGTGGACCAGCTCGCAGATCGGGATGAGCGCCGTGAAGACTGCCCGACCGGCGTCGGCGAGCAGCATCATCCGCTTGCGGTCGCCTCGGTCGGCCATCGCCCCGGCGATCGTGCCGAGGACGAAGTCGGCGCCGGTGTTGATCGCGAGGATCGCGCCCATGACGACGCCGGAGCCGGTCAGGGCGTAGACGAGCAGCGGCAGCGCCGTCGCGCTCACCGAGTCGCCGAGCACGGACACGCTCTGGCTGACGAGGAGCGTCAGGAAGTCGCGGTTGCGGGTCAGCGGCTGGTCGACCACGACCCGCGATGCTAGTGGCGCGCCGCGCTACTCGCCGAGCGCCGCCTCGAGGAAGGTCAGGACGTCGGCCCGCTCCGCGATGAGCTTGTCGACGGGCTTGCCGAGGCCGTGGCCGGCGTCGGTGTCGATCCGGATGAGGATCGGCGCCTCGCCGCGCTGGGCCGCCTGGAGCGCCGCGGCGTACTTGAACGAGTGGCCCGGCACGACCCGGTCGTCGTGGTCGCCGGTCGTGACGAGCGTCGCCGGGTAGGCCCGCGGCTCGATGTTGTGGAGCGGCGAGTAGGCCATCAGCGTTCGGAAGCCCTCGGGATCGTCCGACGAGCCGTAATCGCTCGTCCAGCCCCAGCCGATCGTGAACTTGTCGAACCGCAGCATGTCCATCACGCCGACCTCGGGGACGGCGGCGCCGTAGAGCTCAGGATGCTGGTTCAGGCAGGCCCCGACGAGCAGCCCGCCATTCGACCGCCCGAGGATCCCGATCCGATCGGCGCGGGTCCAGCTGGAGTCGGCCAGCCAGCGGGCGCAGGCCGCGAAGTCGTCGAAGACGTTCTGCTTGTTGGCGAGCCGGCCGGCGTCGTGCCAGGCCTTGCCGTACTCGGAGCCGCCGCGGAGTGAGGCGACCGCGAGGAGGCCACCGCGCTCCACCCAGGCGAGCCACTCCGGCTTGAAGAGCGGCCCGATCGGCACCTGGAACCCGCCATAGCCGTAGAGCAGCGTCCGGACGTCGCCGGTGGGCTCGACGTCGCGGCGCCGCGTGAGGAAGAGCGGAATCCGTGTGCCGTCGTCCGAGGGCACGAAGACCTGCTCGGTCGTGTACTCAGCCGGATCCCACGGAAGCGGCCGGGCGCCGACCTCGCGAACCCGGCCGTCCGCCATCCGGACCCCGAGCACGGAACGCGGCGCCGCGAAGGTCATGAAGGTCACGAACAGCTCGTCGTCGTCCGGCTTGCCGCTCATCGCCTCGATCGTCCCGATGGCCGGCAGCTCGACGTCGAACGCGTGGCGGCCGTCGAGCTCGTGGACCGCGAGCCGGTGATGGGCGTCGTGGAGGTAGTCGACCGCGAGGCGGCCGCCGACGAGCGCTGCCTGCTCGAGCGCGTCGCGGCCCTCGGGGATCACCTCTCGAATCTCCGTCGGCCGGTCGAGGTCGATGGCGATCACCCGCCCGAGCGGCGCGTCGAGGTCGGTTCGGAGGTAGATCGTGTGGCCGAGGGTGGCGATGTGGAGGTACACCGCGTCGGCCCGGTCGAGCAGCGGCCGGACCTCGAGCGCCTCGATCCCGCTCGTCAGATCGGCGACGTAGATCCGCGTCTCCGGGTCGGTCCCGCGGAAGATCGTGACGACGAGCGTCGCGCCATCGTGGGAGACCTCGGGCGTGAAGCCCCACTCGGGCTCGTCGGGCGTCTGGAGGACGATCGGGTCGTCGGCGGAGTCGGTCCCGAGCCGGTGGTAGCGGACCTGCATGTCGCGATTCGGCGCCTCGTATCGAGCGTCGGCCGGCGGCTCCGGGTAGCGGGCGTAGAAGAAGCCCGCGTCGTCCGTGGTCCAGGCGGCGCCCGAGAACTTGCTCCACTCGATCCGGTCCGGGAGGTCCTCGCCGGTCTCGAGGTCGCGGACCCGCCAGCGCAGCCAGTCCGAGCCGGCGAAGCTCAGGGCGATCGCGGCGAGCTCGCCGCTGTCGGAGACGGAGACGGTCGAGATCGCCGTCGTGCCGGCCTCGTTGATCGCGTTGGGATCGAGGAGGACGCGGCCCTCGTCGTCCGGCCCGTACGAGGTCCACAGGACGTCCTGGTTCTGGAGGCCGGTGTTCCGGAGCTGGAACCAGCGGCGGCCGTCGCGCCACGGCGTCCCGAGCCGCGGGAAGTTCCAGAGCTCGGTCAGTCGATCGCGAATCTCGCGCCGTGCCGGGACGCCGGCGAGGAATCGCTCCGTGATGGCGTTCTCGGCCTCGATCCAGGCGCGCGTGGCGGGCGCGTCGGTGTCCTCGAGCGGCCGGTACGGATCGGCGACGAGCGTGCCGTGGTAGTCGTCCGTCTGGTCGGAGGTTGGCGGCGTGGGATAGACGGACGTGGGC
>JBKPRF010000290.1:0-4801 GCA_046734475.1 Chloroflexota bacterium | reverse complement strand
GTTCCGCCGGCTGCAGATCCTCTCGGCGGCCTACATGGCCTTCAGCCACGGCTCGAACGACGCCCAGAAGACGATGGGCATCATGACCCTGGCCCTCGTCGGCGCGGGGATCCTGGCGGAGCCGGTCGTGCCCCTCTGGATCATCTTCGTCGCCGCGACGGCGATCTCGCTCGGGACCGCGGCCGGCGGCTGGCGGATCATCCGGACGATGGGCCAGCGGGTCGTGAAGCTCGACCCGGTCCATGGGTTCGCCGCGGAGACGACGGCGGCCACGATCATCCTCGGGGCGTCGCAATTCGGGATCCCCGTCTCGACGACCCACGTGATCTCGTCGGCGATCCTCGGCGTCGGGGCGAGCGACCGGTTCTCGGCGGTCCGCTGGGGCGTGGCGGGCGACATCATCACGGCCTGGGTTCTCACCCTCCCAGCCTCGGGAGCGGTGGCCTGGCTGGCCTGGGAGATCATCCACCGCGTCCTCTGAGCGCGGGCTCAGGCTGGAGCGGCGGCTCCCGGCCGGCGCAGGACATAGCCGACGCCCCGAACCGTCTGGACGATTGACGGCGCGCCTGGATCGGACTCGATCGCGGCTCGGAGCCAGTGGACGTGGACGTCGACGGTCCGGGTCTCCCCGGCGTAGTCGTAGCCCCAGACCTGCTCGAGGAGCTGGTCGCGGCTGACGACCTGACCTGGATGGCGGAGCAGGAACGCCAGGAGCTCGAAGACCTTCGGCTTGACGGGGACCTCGCGGCCGTCCCGGAGGATCCGATGGCCGGCGACGTCGACGCGGACGGGGCCGAGCTCGACCGTCGGGGGCAGCTGGCCCATCGCGAGCGATTCGCCGCGTCGGAAGATGGCCCGGATCCGGGCCGTCAGCTCCCGCAGGCCGAATGGCTTGGTCACGTAGTCGTCGGCACCGAGCTCGAGCCCGACGACCTTGTCGACCTCGGCGCCTCGTGCCGTCAGCATGACGATCGGGACCGTCGATTCACCGCGGATCGCGCGCGTCACCTCGAGTCCGGACAGCTCGGGCAGCATCAGATCCAGCAGCACGAGATCGGGCGGTTCGGCCCGGAAGAGCGACAGCGCCGCGGCGCCGTCGGCCGCCGTCGCCACCCGGAAGCCCTCGCTCTCGAGGGCCTCGGCGAGCGTCTCGCGGAGGGTCGGCTCGTCTTCGACGACGAGGATCGTGCGGACCACGCCTCCGAGGATACGGGCGATTGTTAACGCCGAATTGAGCCCGGCCGAATTCAGGCCCGGCCGAACTGCCCGGCCGGCGCGTGCGCCTGAACCGGCTCAGCTCTTCTTGCGCTGCATGAACCACTCCACGAACGAGCGGCAGCGGCCGTCCGGGCCGAACTCGAGCTGCCAGATGTTCCAGTAGTGGCGAATCTCGGTGGTCCGGCTCGGGTCGCTGAAATAGCCCGTCTCGCCGACCGCGATCGCGCGGTCGCCCTCGACGATCCAGGGCTCGTAGCGGGCGGTCCACGTCCCTGGCTCGTCGCGTCCGCTCGCCGGGCCGCTCGGGTTGAGCCAGGCCTCGACGATCGTGTCGAGGCCGTGTTCCGGCTCGTCCCAGGGGTGATAGCGGTAATCGGCGTCGTCGGTGAAGAGCGCTCGGACCTGCGCCTCGTCATACGTCTCCCAGGCGCGGATGTAGCGGTCCAGCCAGGCCTGCACGTCGGCGTGGGTCATGCGGCTCCTCCTTCGAGCGAGGCGATGGCGGCGTCGAGTCGCGCCAGGACACGCTCCCGCCCGAGCGCGACGAGCGAATCGAACAGGGGCGGGGTCGCAGTGCGGCCGGTGACGGCCACGCGGATCGCCATGAACAGATCGCCGGCCTTCCAGCCGCGGCGCTCGACGAGCGCCCGGAGCGGCGGCTCGAGCTCATCGGCCTCGAACGTCAGGGCGCCGACCGAGGCGATCTCCGCGCGCGCCGTCCGCAGGGCTTCGAGCGTCGTCGGCACATCCCAGCGCTTCGGGACGAGGAGGTCGCGATCCGGCTCGACGCGGTCCAGCCACAGGAAGCCGACGAGGTCAGCGATCGCGTCGAGGCGGGGGAGGCGTTCCTGGACGATCGGCAGGAGCGCTCGCAGCTCGTCGGACGAGGGGACGCGATCGATCCGGCCGTCGTCGCGGGCGGCCTCGAGGAACGGGTTGAGTCGCTCGATCAGGTCGTCGGGGCCGAGGCGCCGGATCCACTGGCCGTTCAGCCAGTCGAGCCGCTCGCGATCGAAGACCGCGCCGCCCTTCTGGACCTTGGCGAGGTCGAAGCGGCGCTCGAGCTCGTCGAGCGGCAGGATCTCTTCCTCGGTCCCCGTGGACCAGCCGAGGAACGCCAGGTAGTTGACGAGCGCCTCGCGGACGTAGCCCTGGGCCGTGTACTCCGAGATGGCCGTCTGGCTCTTGCGCTTGCTCATCTTCGTCCGGTCGGGGTTGAGGATGAGCGGCAGGTGGGCGAACTGCGGGACCGTCCGACCAAGCGCCCGGAACAGGAGGATGTGCTTGGGCGTGTTCGAGATGTGGTCCTCGCCGCGGATGATCTGGGTCATCTCCATGTCCGCGTCGTCGACGACGACCGCGAAGTGGTAGAGCGGTGTGCCGTCGCTGCGGACGATCACGAAGTCGCCGCCGATGTTGGCCGTGTCGATCTCGACCCGGCCACGGACCAGGTCGTCCCAGCCGATGATGCCCGGCGGGACCCGGAAGCGGGTCGCGCCCCGGAGCCCGCGAGCCTCGCGCTCGGCGCGCTCCTCGCGAGTGAGATTCGCGCAGCGACCGACGTACCGCGGCGGCTCGTGGGCGGCTTCCTGGGCCCGGCGGTCGGCGTCCAGCTCCTCGGGCGTGCAGTAGCACGGATAGGCGAGGTCCCGCTCGAGGAGGCTCTTCGCGGCCGCCACGTGGCGCTCGAGCCGCTGCAGCTGGCGATACGGCGCGTACGGCCCACGATCCCCGTCGCCGTCGAGGCCCGGGCCCTCGTCCCAGTCGATCCCGAGCCCGCGCAGGCCGTCGAGGATGTCCTGCTCGAACGCGACCGTGCTCCGCGCGACGTCGGTGTCCTCGATGCGAAGGACGAACGAGCCGGCGTGGCGGCGGGCATACAGGTAGTTGAAGAGCGCGGTCCGGGCCGTTCCGATGTGGAGCGGCCCGGTCGGGCTCGGCGCGATGCGGACGCGCGTGACAGTCACTCGGGGATTATCGGGGGACGCGATGGAACAGCGCCGAATCGACGTCGCCGGCCAGGACGCGGATCAGCGCGGCCGGCCGGAGGCCGAGCGTCGCCCGACCGAGCGGCCCGTCGAGCGTCAGCGAATCGAGCGATTCGGAGCGGGCGAGGACGGTCACCGGGGTCCCCGGCCGCAGGCCCCGGGCCTCGAGGTACGACAGCAAGCCGGCGTCCTCCTCGGCCTCCTCGGTGATCCGGTAGATCGTGACCTTCGAGCCGGACGTCACGTCCGACAGGCGGTCGCCGGCCGGTCGCCGCCGGGCGGTCTCCTCGTCGATCGGGTTGCCGTGGGGGCACGTCTCAGGATGGCCGAGCAGCTCCTCGAGGCGGGCCTCGACGCGCGGCGAGATCGCCGCCTGCAGCCGCTCCGCCTCACGATCCGACTCCGCCCAGCCAAGTCCCACGACCTCGGTCAGCAGCCACTCGCAGAGCGCGTGCCGCCGGAAGATCGCGTCCGCGGCGGCACGCCCGGCCGGGCTCAGCTGAAGCTCGCGACCCTCCGCCTGGCTCACGAGCCCATCGCTCGCCAGGCGTCGGAACATCTCGCTCGCCGCCTGGGTGCTCACGCCGAGATGCCTGCCGATCTGCGACGCGGTCACGCGGCTGCCGTCGCCGGCCATGACGCGGAGCGCGAGCAGGTACTCCTGGACGGCTCGCGAGAGGTCCGAGGAGCCGCGCGCCGCGGCGCTCACGACGGAGGCCCCCACGACGAGCCGCCGCGCTGCCGGAGGCGACCCGTGCCGACGAGGCCGAGCCCGATTCCGACGAGCCACACGAGCGCGAGGATCGCCTCGAGCGCAGCTGGGGCCTCGGGCTGGCCGCTCCCGCCGAAGGCGAGGATGAACAGCGCGCCGGGAACGAGCGCCAGCAGGACCGTGAGCGTCCCGACCGACAGGATCCGGGCCAGGCGTGGCAGCAGCATGAGGAGGCCCAGGATGATCGCCTGGGCCAGCCACGGCAGCAGCGGCGCGATGCCCGAGCAGTCGGCGCGGTAGACCGCGCAGCCGGTGCTCGTGCCGATGACCGAGGCCGCCGCGAGCCCGATCGGCGCCCACGCCAGCAGGGCGTACCCGAGGCGCCGGATCGGGTCGGGCGGCTCGTCCTCGAGGAGTCGCGCCAGCGCGGCGAGGCCCGTCGCTTCGTCGTCCTCCGCGGCATCGCGCCGGGCGCCCGCCGGACGCCGCGGCGGCGCCCAGGCCCTGTCGCCGTGCAGCTGCTCCGCCGCGGCGGGCTCCGCTTCAGCGCGCTCCGACTCGGTGCTTGTGCCGACGTGGGGTTCGAACGCGGTCTCCTGCTCGGACGGTGATTCGTCGTCGGCCGTCGGATCCCAGCCAGTCCCCGATGTCGTCGACTGGCGTCTCGCCCGGGACTGGTACTCGGGCCCGTGCTTGCGCGGATCCGCGTACTCGCGCGGGTTGACGCGCCAGTACTCGCCGCTCGTGGGGCCGTACCACGAGGCTCCGGCCCACGTCGTGTCCGCCGGGTCGCGAGCCTCGTCGTAGCTCGTCGAGCCCATCGTCGCCTTGCGCGGCGCCCGGCGTCGGGTCCCCGCCGCCCCGGACGCACCGCTGCGAGCCG
>JBKPRF010000289.1:0-3542 GCA_046734475.1 Chloroflexota bacterium | reverse complement strand
CGAACAGCCCGAACGCGGCATCCGCGGGGTCCGCCGTCCCGGCAATCGCCGGGCTGAACTCCGCGAGCCGCTCGAACGCCGCCTCGACGCCGGCTCGATGGGGAGTGCCAGCGCCAGCCGCTCGGGCTGACGCCGCGGCCGGAACGGGTCGGTCTCCTCGCCTCGGGCCCGCTTGCCGACCCGCGCCCCCTCGTTGCCGAACCGCGCGACCAACGCCGACGCGGCGAGCCCCGCGACCTGGCCGATCCGCTTGAGGCCGAACCGGCGCAGCCGGGCTCGAACATCGGGGTCCGGGGTCAGGAGGCTCGCCGGCAGCGGCGCGAGGAACGTCGCCTCGCCACCGACCGGCACGCTGATGAGCTCGCCCGGTTGGGAGGCCGCCGCGGCGACCGTGGCCCCGAAGCGCGTGCCGGCAATCCCGGCCCGGGGCCGCCCGCCGATGAGCGGCTCCAGCGCGGTGCCAACGCGTTCGGCGAGCTCCGGCTCGGGCCCCCACAGCCCGGCCAGGCCGTCGATCTGGGCCTCGAGCAGCCCGAACGAGCCGTCACCCGGATCCGCGCTCCCACAGATCGCCGGGCTGAACGCCGCGAGCCGTTCGAAGGCGGCCTCGAGAGCGGTCCGGTCAGCCTCCGGCTCGGGATCGAGGAACGTCGCCTCCGGCGCGAGCCGGTGGGCCGAGCCGAGCGGCATCCCCCGCCGGACGCCGAGCGCGCGGGCGATCGGATCCGCGTCGAGGACGACGCCGGTCGTCCAGGGCTGGCCGCCGAGGACGATGGGCCCCTGTGGCCACGAGCCGGAGGGCCGGCGCTGCTTCGAGAGGTCGAGGAGAAGGTGCGGTCGATAGAGATGGAGAAGTCGCATGGTCGTTCCGTCTTCCGGGCACTGGAGAAACGGGGGCGGTGATCGGCCGGGGGCGTTCGAGCGGCTGCTCGACGAGACTCTCGCGGCGGAGGCAGGCGTCGCGTTCGCCGCCGTCCGCGTAGAGGATCCGGAGCGTCGTCCGGCGCCCCGGCGGTCCGGCCCGGTTGCGGGCCACGACCACCTCCGTTCGTTGGCCGACGACGTCCCGCCCCAGACGAAGCCACGATCGGCGCGCCAGCTCGAGACGAATCCCGGTCGCCTCCCCCACGGCGCTGGCGACGGTCGACACGAGGCCCGGCGGCTCGAGGACGACGAGGCTGATCCCCGCCCGCCGGGCGAGCGCCGCGAGCCGGCCGAGCCGGTCGGCGACACGAGCGGCAGCCGCGACGTGCGGCGGGAGATCGACGACGAGCAGGTCGACGGTCCGGCCGGCGAGGAGCGAGCCGGCGATGGTGAGGCCCTCCTCGGCATCGGCCGGGGTCAGGACCACGAGCCACTCCGGCCGGACCCCGCGAGCGACGGCCTCGACCGGGTCGAGGGCCTTCGCGAGATCGAGCCAGGCCGCGATGGAGCCCGCGGCCTGGGCCTCCGCGACGAGCCGCAGCGCGAGCGTCGTCCGCCCGCTCGAGAGGTCGCCCCGGAGCGACAAGCCGAGTCCGCGCGGCAGGCCACCCGGCCCGAGGATCGCGTCGAGATCGGTGAATCCGGTCGAATAGATTCGGCCCGGATCGGGCCGGGCGCTCGGCCCGATCCGCAGCCCCTCGTCGGGCTGCTCGTCGTCGGGGAGCGGCACGGTGGCGAGAGCCCCCACGATCTCGCCGACCCGTGCCGACGCGAGCCCCGCTGGCGACATCACCGCCGGCGCGGCCGCGCCCCACTTCGACCGAAGGGTCGAGAGGGCCGCCGCCACGTCGGGAGAGAGCGCCGCCATCGCCAGAGTATCGAACATATGTTCGAATGAATCAAGACCAGATCTTGTTGACGCTTGGACCGCCGGGCGTTCCAAGTGGCGATCACTGAGCCCCGCGAGACCGCCTTGTTCCCCGCCTGGAACGCTGCCCGTTCCAACGCATCCGACAACGCCCCGTGGTGGCACCGACGGACCCGGCCCAACCGCTTGCTTGGCACGCTGGGCGTTCCACGAGCGGGCAAGGATCGAGCCTCGCACGGGCAGACGCGGATGCCGGCCGAGGTCGGGCGAACGCCTCGGGCTGGTAGACTCCGCCACCGCTGGGGATGTAGCTCAGTGGGAGAGCACCGCGTTCGCATCGCGGGGGTCAGGGGTTCGAATCCCCTCATCTCCACCAAACCCCCCAGGACCCCACCCGACCACATCCTGAGCGGGCTGACTTTCGTACCCTTCCGATCGGCGGCCACCCTCCCCAGACTTGGCGCCACCTGGCACCACTGCCCTCCGGGGAGGCTCCGCGATGCCCGTCGGCCAACTCCGGTCGCGCGTCCTGGTCGTCGAGGACGACGTAGCCAACCGCGCGCTTCTCACGCACCTGCTGACGCGCGCGGGCTACGAGACCACCGCCGTCGGCGACGGGCGCGACGGCCTGCGGGCCGCGCTCGAGGACACGCCCGATCTCGTCCTCCTCGACGTCGAGCTGCCGGGCATGAATGGCTTCGACATCTGCCGGGCGCTGCGGGCCGATCCACGGACGCTGGCCCTGCCGGTCATCCTCCTCACGGGGCGCGGCGCGATCGGCGATGTCGTCGCCGGGCTCGACGCCGGCGCGGATGACTTCCTCCGCAAGCCGTACGACCAGGCCGAGCTCATGGCTCGCATCCGGAGCGTGCTGCGCCTGGCCGATGCGATGGCCGAGGTCGATGCCAGCCACGGGGTCATCGCCGCGCTCGCGAACGCGGTCGAGGCCAAGGACGTCACGACCGAGGAGCACTGCGAACGCCTGGCCGCCCTGGCCCACCGGCTCGGGACGGCGATCGCGCTCGATGACGCCGCGATGCGGGCCCTCGCCTATGGCGCGATCCTCCATGACGTCGGCAAGATCGGGATCCGCGACGAGATCCTCACGAAGCCTGGCCCACTGACCCGCAAGGAGTGGGCCGACATGCGCCTCCACCCGCTCATCGGCGAGCGGATCTGCGAGCCACTGGCGGTGGCGCGAGCCTTCGGTCCGATCATCCGGAACCACCACGAGCGCTGGGACGGCAGCGGCTACCCCGACGGCCTGCGAGGCGAGGCCATCCCGATCGGGGCGCGGGTGGTCGGGGTCGTGGACGCCTTCGACGCGATGGTCCATGCCCGGCCGTACCGCGCCGCCCGGACCCCGGAGCAGGCGCTGGCCGAGCTCCGCCGCGGCAGCGGCAAGCAGTTCGATCCGGCGCTCGTGGCCGTCTTCGTCCGGCTCGTCCACGACGGCGCGGATGAGCCCGAGCCGGCGGCCGGGCCGGCCCTGCCGACGCTCCGTCTCGTGGGCTAGCGACGATGACGCTGACCGCCGTCCTGACCGGCGCCCTCGACGTCGCGTTCCTCGCGGTCTTCGCCCTGACGCTCCGCGACTACCTCCGACGGCGCGACCGGGTCGGCCTCGCGGTCGTGGCCGTGTTCGGCAGCCTGGCGGTCGTCCTGGCGGCGTCCGCAATCAGGGCGGTCGTTCCGGCCCTCGCCCCGCTCGTCGGGCTGCTCGCCCTCGCCGCGTTCGTCGCCCATCCGC
>JBKPRF010000288.1:0-3844 GCA_046734475.1 Chloroflexota bacterium | reverse complement strand
CCGGCACGAGCCGTGGTGTCCGACGTCGCGACGGCCATCGTGGTGACCACGGAGCCCATGGTAGGCACGGGCTTCGGTGGTCCGGCCGGGCTGGTCAGCCCGGCCTGGTCAGGACCGGTCGCTCGGCTCGTCGCGATCGCTGACGAGGCTGACGTGGGCGAACGGGATCCGGATCTCGGGGAAGGCCTCCGCCGAGGCGAGGAAGCCGGCGAAGATGAGGCTGATGCCGATGAGCTTGCTCAGGGCGAAGATCGTCGTCTCGCCGCCGCGGACGCCGAAGTCCGTGCCGGTGATCAGCAGCGCACCGAGGGCGATGAGGATCGTCGCCGGGACGCGACTGTGGAGCCGTCCCCGGACGAGCGCCGCGAACGCGCCAGGCAGCGACGCGAGGAAGTTGACGACGATCGCGACCGGCGCGATCAGCAGGTTGAACAGCATCTGATCGCCTGTCTGGCCCGGATCGAGGGAGTAGTCGAGGACCCGCCGCTTCGGCATGAACACGTAGGCCGAGAACAGCGCTCCGATGACGAGCGCCACGCCGCCGGTGACGTTCATCAGCGGTGTCAGGAGCCGCAGGCTGCCGGGCAGCGGATCGAGCACGGGCACGCCATGGACGTCGAGCGGCGGCGGGCTGTCCGGCAGCACGGCCGCGATCGTGAAGATCGTGCCGAGGATCGTCACCGCGATGACCTCGGTCGCCGCGATCCGCGGCCAGCGGGTGTTCTGGAAGTACGTCTCGATCCCGATCGCCAGGGCGAGCACCAGGGCCGCGATGAGGTACAGCACGGGCAGGCTGCCGACGTCCGGATAGTGGTTCTTCGCCTGGGTCAGGACGGCGATGATCCCGCCCAATGCCACCAGGACCGCGTATGCATAGCCGAACCGCGTCCGGCCGAGGAGGAACGCCGTCCCGAGCCCGAGCCAGCCGACGTTGAGGACGGCGCCCGCGAGATACCAGACCCGGAAGAGGGTCGAGGTCCAGCCGGTCGCGGCACCGATCGCCTCGGCCGCCGCCGCGAGCCCGAACAGCAGCGAGCCGACGAGCCACGCGAGCTGGTAGCTCCGGCGGCGCTCCTGCCACTGGTCGATGAGGGAGAAGGCCATCACGACGGCCACGCCGGCCGTCAGGGCGAGCAGCAAGGCGGCCATCAGCGACCATCCCCCGCCGGCCGCGCGACCAGGCACGACGTCACAACTCGACGGTAGCGCCCGCAGCCCGGGCGCGCAGCGCCGGCCCGCAGCCCCATTGGCGGGCTCAGGCCGGGATCAGCTCGTGGTCGTCGCGATGGATTCCGTCGCAGAGGCCCAGGCGGGGCGAGCCCTCCTCGCCGCCCGGGAGCGGGATCGGTCGCATGATCTCGCGGACGTCGCCCTTGCGGCAGAACAGGTAGCCCTTGCGGCGCATCCATGCCCGGACATGAGCCGGATCACCGTGGAACTCGAACGGGCCGGGGTTGATCGGCGCGCGCTCGGCCCAGGACACCGGCGTCTCCGACGCGACCGTGTCGAGGATGTTGAGCCGCCACGGCGTGCCCTCGATGACCTCGAGGCAGCCGTCGCAGCGGATCGCGACGTTGTCCTTGACGATGGTCGGGATCCGGACGCCGAGATAGTCCATCGCCGTGATGGTACCGAGGCGGGCTCGCGCGGCGCGGAGCGGCGGCCAGTCGCGCCCGGGCGCGCGAGAAGGAGCCGACGCAGCGACGGCTGCGGATCGCCGCCGCGACATGGTGCCCCCAAGGGGATTCGAACCCCTGATCTCCACCTTGAAAGGGTGGCGTCCTGGGCCTCTAGACGATGGGGGCCTGGCGGGCCGGGAGTGTAGCAGCGGCTTCCGCTACGCCGACTTCCAGAGCAACGCCAGGATCACCGCCGCCGTGAAGCAGCCGATCGCGGCCAGACCCGACATGCCGCCGACGATCGCGAGGCCCATCGCCCGCCCCATCCGTGCCCGGATCGAGGCGCGCCACAGGTTGATGAGCGCCCCGACCGCAATGGCCACGAACGACAGCCCGAGGATCGCGAAGCCCGAGCTGAGCATCGGGATCTGGGTCTGGTCCCGAACCCGCAGGATCGCATAGACGATGAAGGCGCTCGACCCGAGGAAGGCCACGCCGACGACGAGCTGGATCGGCGTCAGCCGCGTCACGCGGCCCTCGAGCGGTGGTAGATCGCGACGTTGTAGGAGAGGCGGGGCCGCTTGAGCGTCGCCGCGACGGTGGCCCCTGCAGTCCCGAAGGCCTCGGTGAGAAAGGCGGTCGTCGCCTCGGAGGTCTCGAACGTCCACCAGCAGTGCAGCACCCGGACGCGGAAGCCGCCGCGCAGGAACGGCCCGTCACGCCGGGTCCAGGCGCCATAGTCGGGCCGGTCACCGAGGATCCGCGAGACGTCGTCGCGCCCGTAGTCGAGGACGACGAGGAGCCGGCCCTCGGGCCGCAGGACCCGATCGACCTCGGCCATCTCCGCCGGCTCCGGCCCCCGGAACGCCGACCACAGGCCGACCACGGCATCGGCCGAGGCGTCGTCGGCGTCGAGCCGCAGCGGGGCCCTGAGCGGCGCATCGACCACCCGCGAGCCGAGCCTGCCGATCGCCTGCCGGACGGGGCCGTCGACGGCATCGACGACGACCACGTCGCGCGCCTCGAGCGGGCCGAGCGCGTTCAGGCCACGGGCAATCTTGCCTTCGACGTCGAAGGCCGCGCTGAAACGCCCGGCGAGGGCGATGTCGATGGGAACGGGGAAGGCCGACACGGGGACGGAGTATGCCTCAGGGCACGCGGACCACGACCGCCGACCGAGGCGGGAGCTCCACCCGGAGGTCGCCGTCCGGCCCGACGACCGGATTCGAGCCCGGCTCGGAGGCCTCGGTTGAGAGGAGCACCTCCGCCGCCGCGCCGGCCGCGGCGTGCCGGGCCGCGAGGATCGAGACCGCCGAGGCGCCCGCGTTCACCGCGACCGCGAGCCGGCCGTCCGGATCGGCCCGCTCGAACGCCACGGCGCCGCTCTCGCCGGCGACGATGCCGGTCCCGCCCCGGCCGCGCAGCAGCGGCTCGGCCTGCCGCAGCCGGAAGCAGCGTCGGGTCCATTCGAGGAGCTCGCGGTCCCAGCGACCCTCGTCCCACGGGAAGGCGCGACGGTTGTCGGGGTCCGCGCCGCCGAGCAGGCCGATCTCATCCCCGTAGTACACGCACGGGGCACCCGGCAGCGTGGCCTGCAGGAGCACCGCCAGCTCGAGGGCGCGCCGGTCGCCACCGAGGATCGACAGAACCCGCGGCGTGTCATGGCTGCCGAGCAGGTTGAGCTGGACGGCGACGACCGCCGGGTCGTACGCGCCGAGCAGCTCGGCGAGCCGCGCGCCGAACCCGGCGCCGTCGAGGCGAACGATCTTCGAGTACTCGTGATGCGTTCTGAGCAGTGCCTCGTTGAGGTCCCGGCCCGCCACGAAGCCGAGAATCGCCTCGGCCAGCGGGTAGTTCATGAGCGCGTCGAAGCGCTCGTCGGATGTCCACTCGGGAGCCACGTCCCAGATCTCGCCGACGAGGTACGCCTCGGGGTTGACCGCCCGGCAGCGACGCCGGAACTCGGCCCAGAACGGCGGGTCCTGGATCTCGCCGGGCACGTCGAGGCGCCAGCCGTCGATCCCGAACCGGAGCCAGTGCTCGGCGACGCTCCAGATGTACTCGCGGACCGCGGGCTCGACGATGTTCAGCTTCGGCAGCGGCGGCAGGTCCCACCAGGCCTCGTAGCCCAGCCGGGCCTTCGATTGCCCGGAGCCGCCGGGCACGACGCCGGCGATCGGCGCGCCCTCGGCCGACCCCTCCCGGTGATGCGCGCCGGGGTAGGC
>JBKPRF010000287.1:0-5106 GCA_046734475.1 Chloroflexota bacterium | reverse complement strand
GCTCGGTCAGGCGGATGCCGGCGGGAGCCTCGATGGTCACGGCCCGATCATAGGTCCAGGATCGAGCCCGAGCGCCAGCGCGACCTGGCCGTCGTCGTCGAAGTTGCCGCCGAGGATCCGCAGCGAATACGCCCGGGACTCGTCGCTCGCGGCTTCGTCGAGGAGCACGTCCGCGGCGTATCCGCCGAGGTCCTGGACGGCCCAATCGGCGTGGTAATAGGCCATCAACATCGGGTCGAGCTCCAACGGTCCGTAGCCCTCGAGGAACAGCGAGATCTCTCGATCGCCCGGCCGGAGCCCGATTGTCGTCCCGATGACGTGCATGAGATCGCGCTCCGGCGGCGCCAGCAGGCAGTCGTCCCAGTCGATGATCCGCAGCCGGCCGCCCCGCTCGACGAACACGTTGTGGGTGTGGATGTCTTGGTGGCAGACAACCTGGTGGTCCGGCGCCGCGCGACCCTGGCGGTCGGCCCGGATGGCTCGGCCGAGCTCCCCGGTTCGCTCCACGACGGCGTCGATCGCGTCCTTGTGGTCCAGCCACAGACGGATCGCGGCGACTCGCAATGGGTCGCCCTCGTCGCCGCGCCCGATGTCCGCGCGCACGCGCTCGATCACCTCGACCGACCGCGGCACGAAATCCTCGCGCCGCAGACCCGCGGCGATCTCGCCGGGCAGCTGCGTCCGATGCAGCCGACCGACGATCGAGCCGTACGTCCGCCACTGCTGATCGGTCAGCCCGACCTCGGCGGCGACATCGCCCTCCAGGAATGGGTAGGCGATGAGGAAGAGCCCGTTCATCGCGACCGAGAGGTCACCGGCCACGGTTGGGATCGGCGGCACCGCCTCCGGGAGATCGTGGTCGGCGAGGTAGCGGACGAGTCGGAGGCGGGCTGGGTCGATCGAGCGGCGCAGCTTGACGAACAGCGCGCCGCCTGGCGAGTCGGCGCGGAACGTCCAGGCGCCGATGTCGTGGCCGAGCGCGAGGAACTCGATCGAGCGCACCTCGATCGCGTAGCCGGCCTCGATGGCATCGCGGATCGCGTCGTCGGTGATCGAGGGCCGGTCGAGCATCGGTGTGATCATGGACAAGCGATGCCCAGACGTCAGCCGGCCGTACGAACCAGCGATGTCGTCATCGAGGCCGGCGACCAACAGGTCGAAGCCTTCGTCGTCGAGCCCGCGGAAGGCGTGGCGCGCGCCGGCGTGCTGTTCCTGCACTGGCTTGGCGAGCACCACAACGACCGGACCCAGTTCCTGTCGGAGGCGCGTGCCCTCGCCCGAGAGGGCGTTCGATCGGTCCTGCCCGCGGGCCGCCTGCCGTGGCAGGTCCCGCCAACCGATGGCAAGGGCGACGTCTCCAACATCGAGATCGAGGTCGCGCGGCAGGCGGCGGCGTTCGATCGGTTGGCCGAGGGCCTCCCGGCCAAGGCGCCGGTCGCCCTCGTCGGGCACGACTTCGGGGCGATGAGCGGTACCAGCGTTCTGGCCCGGCGGCCTCGGATCTCAGCCGCGGTCGTCATCGCCGCCAGTCCGCGCTGGGCCGACTGGTTCCTGCCGTTCTGGAAGATCGAGGGTGATCGGTTCGACTACGAGCGGGCGCTCGCCCCGTTCGACCCGATCGAGGTCGTCGGGAGCCTCGACATCCCGATCCTCTTCCAGTACAGCCGGCGGGACTTCTATATCCCCGCGATGGACGCGGTCGGGCTGGCCCGGGCGGCCAGGCGCGATACGAAGCCCGAGTTCTACGACGCCGACCACGCGATGCGGAGCCCGAACGCGCGGGCGTACCGGACGGCCTTCCTGCGGCGGGAGCTGCGGCTCGATTGAGGCCGGTCCTGATCGGGGCCGGCCTACCATCCGGCCGGGAGCGGAGGGGTTCCGGTGGGCCCCCTCGTCTTCAAAACGAGTGGCGCGGCGCTCGGCGTCGCGCGGTGGGTTCGACTCCCATGCGCTCCCGCCAGCCGATCGTCAGTACGCGGCGATCGCCTCGATCGAGATGCGGAGCCCCCGCGGCAGCGAGACGATCGGCGTCGCGCGTGCCGGTGGCGCGGTCGGGAAGAACTCTGCATACAGGGCGTTCATCGCTGGGAACGCGTCGGCCGAGGCGAGAAAGACGGTCGTCTTCACGACGCGATCGAGCTCGAGGCCTGCCGCGCCGAGGACGCGCCGCAGGTTCGTGAAGGCCATCCGGGCCTCCGCCTCGAAGTCGCCCTCGGGCACCGCCCCCGTCTCCGGGTCGATGCCCGGTTGCCCGGCGACGAACAGCAGGTCGCCGGCTCGGAACGCGTGCGAGTACGGACCGATCGCCCGCGGCATCTGCTCGTTCACGATCGGCGCGATGTCCATTCGACAGGCCTCCATCCATGGGCACAATCGGCGTGTGCCAGCCGACGATATCCGCCGTCACCGTCCGCCGTCGGTCGAGCGGGTGCTCGCCGCGGCACGTCCGGACGCGGGCGAGCGAGATGCCGACGCAGTGCTCGCGGTCGCCCGCGAGCTGGTCGACGCCGAGCGAGCCCGACTCGGGTCGAACGGGTTCACGCCACGGTCCGCGGCGGAGCTCGGCGCGGCGGTCGTCGATCGGCTGCGAGCGTTCGATGGGGAGACCGGCGCCGCGATCGAGCCGGCCGCGGTCATCAACGCGACCGGGGTCATCGTCCACACCAACCTCGGTCGGGCGACATGGCCGGAGGCAGCCATCGCCGCGGCGAGTCGGGCGGCTGCCGAGCCCCTCCTCCTCGAGCTCGACCGGTCAACCGGCCGGCGAGGGCGGCGCTTCCGGGTCGCCGAGGAGCACCTGATCGCGCTCACCGGCGCCGAGGACGCGCTGGTCGTGACGAACAACGCCGCGGCTGTCGCGCTCGCCGTCGGCCTGGCGGGCCGCGGCGGCGCCGTCGCCGTGTCGCGCGGCGAGCTCGTCGAGATCGGCGGCGGCGTCCGGATCCCCGAGATCCTCCGCCGAGCCCGGGTCAGGCTGGTCGAGGTTGGGACGACGAACCGGACGCGGGTCGCGGACTTCGCGGCGGCGTTCGAGGACGCCGCGCGGCCGATCCGCGTCGTGCTCCGCGTCCACCCCTCGAACTTCGTCCAGGCAGGCTTCGTCGAGGCACCCGACGCCCGGGAGCTCGCGGCGCTCGTCCATGAGCGAGGCGCGATCGTCATCGACGACCTCGGCTCCGGCGCCCTGCTCCCGACCGAGCGGATCGGCCTGGCCCACGAGCCGACACCGGCCGAACGACTTGCCGCCGGCGCGGACGTCGTCACGTTCTCGGGCGACAAGCTCGTCGGCGGGCCGCAGGCCGGGCTGGTCGTCGGTCGCGCGGACCTCGTGGCCCGCATCCGGCGCGACCCACTGGCCCGGGCGATGCGGCCCGACAAGTCGATCCTCGCCGCGGTCGCGGCGACGCTCGCGCTCTATCGCGCCGGCCGCGCCATGACCGAGATCCCGGTGTGGCGCCAGCTTGGTGTTTCCGTGGCTGACCTTCGGTCACGCGCCGAACGTCTCGCGGCCGCGGCGGGGCCCGGGATCGCGAGCGTGGCCGAGACGAGCGCGACGGTGGGTGGTGGGTCGCTGCCCGGGGAGCAGGTCCCGTCGATCGCGATCGCCCTCGAGGTCGCTGGTGGGTACGGGGCCGCCGGCCTGCTCGCTCGGCTGCGCGGCGGCGACCCGCCGGTCATCGGGCGGATCGAGCACGATCGCGTGCTGCTCGACGTCCGGACCGTCGACCCTGCGGACGACGCGCGCCTCGCGGCGGCGATCCGGGCCGCGCTGGGCGGCTGACCTCGATGACGGTCGTGGTCGGCACCGCCGGGCACATCGACCACGGCAAGACGACGCTGCTCCGCGCGCTCACCGGCATCGATGCCGACCGGCTGCCCGAGGAGCGAACCCGGGGCATGACGATCGACGTCGGCTACGCCCATCTCGATCTCGACGATGGCACGAGCCTCGATTTCGTCGACGTGCCGGGCCACGATCGGTACGTCGGCAACATGCTCGTCGGCGCCGGCGAGATCGACGCGGCGCTCCTCGTCGTCGCCGCGGACGACGGCCCGCGGCCGCAGACGATCGAGCACCTGCAGCTGCTCGATGCCCTCGCGATCCGGGACGGCATCGCGGTCGTGACGAAAGCAGATGCAGTCGCCGGCGGGCGTGCCGCCGAGGTTGCCGACGCGGTGCGCGAGTTGATCGATCGCACGACGCTTGCCGGCGCACCCGTCCTCGTCGCCTCGGCGACGACCGGGGCCGGCATGCCCGAGGTCCGCGCCGAGCTGCGCGCGTTGCGCGACCGCGTCGCGGTGCGGGCCCAGGCCAGGCCCGCGGGTCCGCTGCGACTCGCGATCGACCGAGCGTTCGCGGTGAAAGGCCGCGGTCCCGTGATCACCGGCTCGCTGCGCGGTTCGCCGATTGCCGATGGCGATCGACTGCGGGTCGAGCCCGGCGGGGCCGAGGTCCGCGTCCGGGGGCTCGAGGTCCATCACGCACCGGCCACTCGCAACGAATCGGGCCGGACCGCGGCGAATCTCGCCGGCGTGCCCGCGCAGGAGCTGCGGCGCGGCCAGGTCCTGACGCGGGGGCCCGGCATCGAGTCGAGCGAGCGGCTCGTGGTCCGGCTCTCGCCGGTCGCCACGCTTCTCGCCGCCCGAGGCGATTCCTGGCCGCCCGAGGACGGCGCCTTGCTCCGGCTGCACATCGGGACGGACCAGGTCGACGCGACGATCCGGCGAGGGCGCGTAGCCGACCCGCTGGACGGCCGAGGGTCGATCGCGGCCGCGCTGTCGCTCGAGGCCGCCGTGGCGACGTTCGTCGGCGACCGCGGCGTCCTCCGGCAACCGTCGCCCGGCAAGCCGGTCGCCGCGGTCCTCGTCCTCGATCCGAGGCCGCCGCGCGGCGCGTCCCGGCGACGGATCACGCCCGAGCGGGTGGCGGCCATCGACGCGGCGATCGAGGCGGCCGATGGCGATGCCGCGGCCGACGCCCTCGTCGGCCTCCACGGCGCGCTGCCGGCATCGCGGATCCGCTCGGTGGCGGGCGCGATGCGACCGATCGGAGCCGAGCTCGACCCGGGCCCCGACACCGCGGGTCCGGGAGGGTTGGTGCTCGCC
>JBKPRF010000286.1:0-3194 GCA_046734475.1 Chloroflexota bacterium | reverse complement strand
ATGCGGGACCAGCTGTAGATCACGCCGAAGCGGGCGTCGACGAGCCAGTCGACATCCTCGCCGGCCCGAGACTCGCCAACGTCGATCGCCCGGTCCGGCCCGAGGACCGGCTCGAGATGGGCGACCGGGACCAGCGCGTCGCCGACCCGCTCTAGGCAGAGGCGGGCATAGGTCGTCGTGGTGACCCAGCTCTCCGCGCACGGGTCCGTTGCGACGGGGCCCTGGCGGAACGCCATCTCGTCGCGGTTGCTGATGATGCCGTCGGCGTCCGTGAAGACGATCCAGACACTGTCGTCGATCGGCATGCCGCCGCCGAGGCCGCCGCGATCGTCCGACCGGACCGCGACCCGGATCCGGCGACCGTCGGGCGCCACGCGCACGACCGGCGGGTACACGAGCGTCCCGCTCGGCGCACGCGCGAGGTGGCCGAGCGCGAGCGATTCGACGAGGGTCGGCGTGGGGTCGAGGCTGATCTCGTGGAGCTGGACGTGCCAGCCCGACGCGTCACGGATCACCCCGGCGAGATACAGGTAGCGCCCGTCGGCCGAGCGCGTCGCGTCGCGGAGGGCGTCACCCGATCGGAGCTCCGGCTCGAGCCGGTCGAGGACGGTTCGCGAGATCTCGCTGCCGTCAGGTCGGTAGCGAACGACCGTCGTCCGGTCGGTCGTGCCGCCCAGCGCCCCCGGAGAGTCCTCGCAGACGCACAGCGCGCCTCCGTCGGAACCGGCGAAGATCCAGCCGCGCGCGACCGAGAAGGCCGGGCCGGTCACGAGCCCCGCCCCGGCGTCCAGCCAGCGCAGGCCGCCCGACAGGACCGGGATCGGGGCGATGGGCTGGGCGAGCTGGACCGGCTGGTACAGGGCCGGCAGGCGGGTGGCGAGCGGGCGCGGCGCATCGCTCGCCGTCGCTGGCGGGGTGGCGATCGTGGCGAGCTCCGGGCGCTGGACCCGGAACGCGGCGAGCACGATCGCACCGCCGACGGCAAGGACGAGCAGTGCCAGGACGACCGCCGGCCGTCGCTGCCCCGGCCGCGGGACCCGCTGGGCGACTCGATAGCCGGGGTCGGGCGCGGGCATGGGTCCGCACCGTACACCCGCGCTATCCTCGCCGCCCAATGCCAGGAAGACAGCAACCGATCGACCTGCGGTCCGACACGGTCACGAAGCCAAGCCCCGAGATGCGCCGGGCGATGGCCGAGGCCGAGGTCGGCGACGACGTCTTCGGCGACGACCCGACGGTGGTCGCGCTCGAGGCCCGGGCGGCGGAGCTCCTCGGCAAGGAGGCCGGGCTGTTCGTGCCGTCGGGCGCGATGGCCAATCTCGTGGCCCAGATGGCCCACCTGCGCCGGGCTGAGGAGGCCATCGTCGGCGAGCAATCCCACATCGTCATGGACGAGGCGGCGAGCTACGCGGTCGTCGCCGGCACATCGGTCCGGGTGCTCCGCGAGCGGCCCGACGGGACGCTCGACCCGGAGGAGATCAAGGCCGCGTTCCGCGACCCGACGGACCCTCACGAGCCGATCACCGGCCTGATCGCGATCGAGAACACGAACGCCCACACGATGGGCCAGCCACTCACGCCCGAGTACACCGCCGAGGTCGCCGCGATCGCGCACGAGCGAGGTGTGCCGCTCCACGTCGACGGCGCCCGCTTCTGGAATGCCGTCGTCGCCCTCGGCGTCAGCCCCGTCGAGCTCGCCGGCCCGGCCGACAGCGTCTGCTTCTGCCTGTCGAAGGGCCTCGCCTGCCCGATCGGGAGCGTCGTGGTCGGGACGAGCGACTTCATCTGGCGCGCCCGCCGGGCGCGCAAGCTCCTGGGCGGCGGGATGCGCCAGGTCGGGGTCGTCGCGGCCCCCGGTCTCGTCGCGCTGCGAGACGGGTCCGCCGGGATGATCGAGCGGTTGGCGGACGACCACGCGAACGCCCGGCGCCTGGGAGAGGCGATGGCCGACATGGACGGTATCTCGTCCCCGGGCGACGTCGCCCAGCCGGAGCCCGGCCGCCTCGACCCCGGCCGGGTGCGGACGAACTTCGTGGTGTTCAAGGTCGACCGCGACCGGGCCGCGTTCCTCGCGGCGCTCGAGAGCCGCGGCGTGCTCATGTCGCCGTATCCGCACGGCCAGATCCGAGCGGTGACCCACTACGGGATCGAGGCCGCCGACGTCGAGACGACGATCGCGGCCGTGCAAGAGTCGCTGCGCGAGACGGCCCCGGCGGTCGCGGCTCCGGCCTGATCCCCGGATGCAGGTGATCCCGGCGATCGACGTCGCCGGTGGCAAGTCGCGGATCGTGTTCTGGCCTGGCGTCTCGACCGGTGTCGGCGCGCCGACCGACCGGCCCGAGCGGATCGCCGAGCACTCCGTCGGGCTCGGAGCCCCGGCGATCCACGTCGTGGACTTCGACGGCGCCCGCCAGGGGCGGCCGGCGAACCTCGACGTGGTCGGCGCGATCGCCGCGCGCGTCGCGACGCCGCTCCAGCTGGCGGGTGGCATCGGCTCGCCGGACGCGATCCGGCTGGCCTTCGCCGCCGGCGCGACCCGGATCGTGGCGGACACGGCGCTCGCCGACGACCTGCCACTGCTGCGCGCGTGCCTCGAGGTCGCGGGCGACTGGCTCGCGGTGGGGCTCGACGCGCGCGCCGATCGGCTGGCCGCCTTCCCGTGGCGGCGCACGCCGCCGGCGACGCTTACCGATCTCGCCCGCGAGCTGAACGGCCAGGGCCTGGCGCGATTCGTGCTCTCGCACGCCGGCGGCGACGAGGGAGTGGCGAATGTCGCCTCCGTGGCGGCCGCGGTCGACGGCGATGTGCTCGTCGCGGGCGGCGCCACGGACCTCGGCGCGATCCGTCGCGTGCGCGATGCGGGCGCGGCGGCGATCATCCTCGGCGAAGCGCTCCTGTCGGGAGCGCTCGACTATGCCGCCGCCAGCGAGGCCGCCAGGTGAGCCAGCCGTTCCGATCCGCCCCGCGCCGCGCCAACCGCCGGGCTCGTCGCCTCGAGGCGTCCGGCGCTGCCGGAGATCCCGCCGCGGGAGCAGCGACGACCACGCAGCGCGTGCGGCCCGACCGGCCCATGGCGCGGCGTCGCACGCCGCCGCCGCCTCAGGGGACGAGTGGCTCCCGGGTCGCGGTCATCGTCGTGGTCGCCGGGATCGCGGTCCTCGCCGCGGTCCTGCTGCTGGCCGACCGGCTGCAGC
>JBKPRF010000285.1:0-3503 GCA_046734475.1 Chloroflexota bacterium | reverse complement strand
CTGCCGCCCGGACGATGGACGTCGAGCCCGCCTCGCGGCAGGCCGCCTCGGCCCGGTCGAGCTCCTCGGAAGCGCCGGCGCCCGGCGCGTCGGACTCGACCATGAGCATCGCCGCGGCAGCTCGATCGAGCCCGAGCTGGTGGACGTCGTCGACGGCCACGATCGTCTCGTGGTCGAGCAGCTCGAGCGTCACCGGGACGAGCCCGCCGCGGGTCATTGCGGCGACCGCTTCGCCCGAGGCGTCGAGCGTCGGGAAGAACGCCAGCAGCGTCGAGCGCGGGCCGGGCAGCGGCCGCAGCCGGAGTGTGGCCTCGGTGATGATCCCGAGCGTGCCCTGGCTGCCGACGAACAGGTGCGTCAGGCCGTAGCCGGCGGTGTCCTTCACGTTCTTGCCGCCGGTCCGGATGACCCGCCCGTCGGCGAGGACGACCTCGAGCCCGAGGACCCAGTCACGGGTCTGGCCGTACTTCACGCAGCACAGGCCCCCGGCGTTCGTGCCGAGGTTGCCGCCGATCGAGCAGAACTCGAAGCTCGCCGGATCGGGCGGGTAGAACAGGCCGGCCTTCGCGACGGCGTCCTTCAGCGAGGCGTTGATGATCCCGGGCTGGGTGACGACGCAGAGGTTGTCGCGGTCGATCTCGAGGATCGCGTCCATCCGCGACAGGACGATCGTGACCGCCCCCTCGATCCCGGCCGCGCCACCCGAGAGGCCGGAGCCCGCGCCGCGGGGGACGACCGGGACGCGGTGCCGGGAGGCCAGCCGGAGGAGCGCGGAGACCTCGGCGGTGGAGGTCGGGAAGGCGACGGCCGCGGGCAGGCCGGCCTCGAGGTATGCCGTCTCATCGAGCCGGTAGGGCTCCCGCTCGGCCGGGTCGGTCAGGAGCCGGACGTCGGGCAGCTCGGCGCGGATCGCCTCGATGAAGCCCGCGGCCCGATCGGTCTCGATCACAGCGTCGATGGTAGGCGGGCTCACCACCTCAGCCTGGTCACCCTCGTGGCCGCTCCATGGCCGCAGCATGCGCAAGCCGGACGTCAACGTCCGTGGTCCGCCGAGCCTTGCGCCTCGACGACGGGCACATCTCGGCGCGACGAGCGTGCGCCGATGGAGCTCGAACAGGAGCGCCATGGTCGGAGGAGACGTTGATGCCGAGTCCCGCCGCTTGTCGTGCGGGTTTGTGGTTGCGGTGACCATGGAGCGGTCATGGCAGCGGTCACCGCGTGGCGAGCCGGGCCCGCAGCTGGCGCGGGGCAGTACGGGCGCCGGGCCGAGCGTCGCGTCAGCCGGCGAGGCGGTCGAGCTCGTCGGGCGACGTCAGCGCGCCGATCCGGCGATCGGCGGCGAGCGCCTGCGGCATCTGCCGGAACGAGACGGGCAGGATCGGGCGCCACGCTCGCCACGTGCCCACGAGCCAGGCCGAGACGAGCCGCTCCTTCAGTCCCCAGCGCAGGCCGTAGGCCTCGCGCACGGCAAGCGGCAGCAAGCCGATGGCCGGCCACATGAGCCACTCGTACGCGGCCGCCGGGATCGCGTCGAGCCATGCGCCCAGCCGTGGCGCGGCGCTTCCGAGGCCCTCGCCGAACGCGCCGAGCGCCGGGCCGAGGGGCGGCCGGAGGATCGAGTCGGCGAGCTCCCGAGCGGTATCCCCGACGACGACCGGGCCGCCCGGGCCGAGCATCCCGGCGAGGTACGCCTCGAACGCGTCGATGTCGATCGGCAGCCGGTCGGCCGGGATGCCGAAGGCCAGTCCGATGGGCTTCGTCTCCTCGTAGTACTGCGCCCGGCGCTTCGCCGGCAGCGGCTCGATCCAGGCCTCGTAGGTCGCGATCGTCGAGTCGACGAGCGTGGCGTGGACCCACAGCGACAGCTCCGGGTCGCGAGCCCGATAGCTCGCGCCGTGCCGCTCACGGGCCGCAGGGTCGACGACCGGCCCCCGGATGTCGCGATGGAGCTGGTTCAGCCGCCGGATCTCGTCCCGCGCCGCGTCCTGCGTGCCGTAGACGATCCGGAGGTACGAGCGGACCGTGGCCGAGAGCCGCGACCACGGGTCCTCCTGGAAGTCGGAGTGCGCGGCGACGCCCTCGGCGACGAGGGGATGGGCGATCTGGAGGAGCAGCGCCCGGGGCCCGGCCCCGAGCAGGAGCATGGACTCGCGGTTGAGGCGCCAGGCCTCGCTCCCGGGGCCGTACAGGCCACCGTCGACGATCGACGTCCCGGCGGCGGCGTCGGCGGCCGGTTCCTCAGCGATCGCCGGGCCGCCTCCCCACGAGCCACCACGCGGCCGGGAAGAGGGCGGCCGCCACGGCGATCTTCAGGCCATCGACGAGCAGGAACGGCCACAGGCCCTTCGCGAGCGCGGTCCCTGCGTCCAGGTGGGCGACGTACGCGAGCCACGGCACGCCGACCGCGTAGATGAGGGTGTCGCCGATGACCATCGCCCCGATGGAGCCGAGGAGGTTGCGATCCCAGCCGAGCTCCGCAAGCCGTCCGACGGCCGCCGCGGCGAGCACGAAGCCTACGAGGTAGCCACCGGACGCCCCGAGGATCCGCTCGATCCCCTGCGGGCCGCCGGGCGCGAAGACCGGCAGCCCGATGGCGCCGATCACGAGGTACAGGACCGTGGAGGCGATCCCTCGCCGGAACCCGAGCGCGCCGGCGGTCAGGAGCACCCCGAAGGTCTGGCCGGTGATCGGAACGGGGCTGCCGGGGATCGGGATCGACACCTGCGCGGCAATCGAGATCAGGAGGGTCCCGAGAAGGATCAGGGCGAGGTGCCGGGCTCGGACGTTCAGCCGCTCGGAGATCCGGATCGGCACGAGGAAGTCGCCGATCGTGATGCCACGCTCGCCGGCGCGGGCCCGGTCCAGGCTGGGGAGCCGGTCGATACCGGGCAGCCCGATCGTCATCGATTCACTCCTCGCACCACCCCCGCCTCCAATGGCAGCGCGAGTCTAGCAGTCGGCCCTACT
This sequence comes from Chloroflexota bacterium, assembly GCA_046734475.1. GTDB lineage: Bacteria > Chloroflexota > Limnocylindria > Limnocylindrales > CSP1-4 > UBA5189. The sequence goes on along the minus strand of JBKPRF010000285.1, from coordinate 536 downwards.
CGAACTTGAGGGCGCTCATGATCGAGACGCGCGAGGCAAGCCGCGACGGGTAGACGGCCGCGACGACCGGCAGCACGAGCCCGAGGCCCGCCGCGAGCTCGACCGGCAAGGCCGGCAGCCCGGCGATCGGCCCGAGGCCACCGCTGAGGGCGAGCAGCACGGCGCCAACGGCGACCCCTGCGCCCGAGCCCAGGACGACGCCGACCAGCCCGAGGACCAGCGCCTCGACGAGGACCATCCGGACCGCCTGTCGTCGGCTCATCCCGATCGCCCGCAGGATGCCGAGCTCCCTGATCCGCTCGACCACGCTCATCGTGAGGGTGTTCACGATCCCCAGGGCCGCGACGATGACGGCCACGATCGCGAGCGCGTCGAAGACCCCGAACACGCGGGCGAGCGCCTCGGCCACGGCCCCCTGGATCGACTCGATCGGGTTGGCCTCGAGGGCATACAGCCTGGCCGTCGACGCCAGGGCATCGCGGGCCACCGCCGCGGCGCCGGGCTGGAAGCGGACTGCGAAGGCGTCCGCGCCGAGG
>JBKPRF010000284.1:0-3675 GCA_046734475.1 Chloroflexota bacterium | reverse complement strand
GGGCCGCCGAGAGAAGTCGCCGTACTTGGCGTCGTCGTACGCCCGCTCCATGTACTCGACGGAAGGGGAGACGGAGATGGCCCCGCGCAGGTGCGCCCCCGGGCCGGGCAGGCACGTGAAGTCGGGCAGCCCGTCGAGGGCCAGGTTCACCTTCCCTGACGAGCCCCGGAACTTGAAGCGCCTGACCTCGTTCGCGAACTCGGAATCGATCGCGCCGGGCTCGAGGAGGTCGATGAAGGTCCGGCGCACGTCGAGCGAGGACATGACGTCCTTCGCCTCGATCTCCTCGCCGGTGTCGAGGACGACGCCGGTGGCCCGCCCGCCCCGGGTGCGGATCCTGGCGACCGCGGCTTCCGTGCGGATCTCCGCGCCATTCGCCCGGGCTGCACTGGCGATCGCGTTCGAGATCCCGCCGGTGCCGCCCTTGGGAATGCCCCACGCCCGGAACGCCCCGTCGATCTCGCCCATGTAGTGATGCAGCAGGACGTAGGCCGTGCCGGGCGACCGAACGCCCTGGTACGTCCCGATGATCCCCGAGGCGGACATCGTCGCCTTCAGTGGATCGGTCTCGAACCATTGCGACAGGAAGTCGGCCGCGGACATCGTCATGAGCTGCACGAACACCGCCTGCTGGCGCTCGCTCAAGCGCTGGAAGGCTCGGACCAGGCCCGCCAGGGGGAGCAGCGGCCGCGGGTCGTTCGAGGCCGGGTCCGGCGGGACGATCGACAGGATCGGCTTGATGAACCGTGCCATGTCGACCATGAGCTGGCCGTATTCCTCGTATGCCTCGGCATCGAGGCGCGACCAGCGGCGGAGCTCGCGAACCGTCCGACCATGGTCATTCACCCGCCAGAGATAGTCGCCCGTGCCGATCGGGTTGCCGTTGCCGTCCTTCGGCGCCCGACGCCCCATGCCCTCGGGCAACGGCGTGAACGTGCCGTCGAGGGGCAGGATGTCGAGGCCGTGCCGTGGCAGGTCGAGCTCGCGGATGATCTCGGGCCGCAGGAGCGAGACGACGTACGAGAACACTGAGAATCTGAATCCCGGGAAGACCTCCTCCGTCACCGCGGCGCCGCCGAGCACGTGACGCCGCTCGAGGACGAGCGTCTTCAGCCCCGCCCGGGCGAGGTACGCGGCCGAGATGAGGCCGTTGTGGCCGCCGCCGATGACGACCGCGTCGTAGCGCTGGGGCACGCGCCCTCCCTGTTCAGGTTCGGTGGGACCACGCGTACGCTAGCCGATCGGACCCTGGCCGATCTGGGGGGTCGCACCTCACCTGGGCGGGCCTACGATGACCGCATGAGCCAGCCCGGTGTGATGGGTCAGCTCCAGGTTCCGGTCTTCGCCCAGGCCTGGGTCGGGCGGCTCCGCGCCTGGCCGCGGATCGCCCAGCTCTTCGTCGGCCTGACGACCGTCGACATCCTCGCCCGCACCATCGGGGTGATCCCGCCGCCGATCTACGTCTCCCTGGCCAACCCCATCACGCTCCTCACCGGGATCCTGCCGCACGACGCCCTGATCCTGCTGCCCGCCCTCGTGGTCCTCCGCCGGCGCGACGCGGGGTCGGCCACTCCGTGGATCCTCCGCGGCGCGGTCGTGCTCGCCCTCCAGGAGCTGCTCTGGTCGCCGACGGCCTCGATCACCGCGGATCTCGGTGGACCGGCTGGTGGCGGACTCCTCTTCTGGTTCGCCGCGGTCGGGGCGATCGTCCGCGGGCTCGGCTGGGTGTTCCTTGGCCTGGGCCTGACCCGACTGAACCCCGCCGACATTCGGGCGCCCATCGCCGGATCGGCAAACGTCGTCATGTGGCTGGTCGCCGGGACGGCGTTCTTCATGTTCCTCGGCAGCCTCATGGCGCGGCCCCAGATCGACTTCGAACCGCTGCGGAGTGGCGCGGTGGCGATCACGACTGCGATCGCCACCATCGCGCTGCTCGGCTACGCCTATTTCGCGAGGGCCGCGGTTCGGGGCCTCGAGGACCCGGCCCGGCCGCTGCCGTCGACCCGGCTGGCGGCGATCGGCGTCGTCCTGACCGCGCTGCTGGGCTTCTGCATGGCGTTCCTCGGCGTGTTCGCCGTGGCCTCGTTCCCGTTCGCCGCCCAGCTCCTCCAGGCGATCGCGCTGCCGTTCTCGCTCCTCGGCGACGTCGTCGGGCCCGTGCTCGTCGCCGGCTCGTTCGCGATCGGGTTCGGGGATCCGCTGCGGCCGCTGGCGAAGGACTGGGCAGCGGTCGCCGACACTCCAGCCTGACCCGAGGCTCCTGCTGGCGCCTCTCGCGTCTGGCGCCTCTCGCGGCTTTGGCGCTTCTCGCCGCGGCGCTCATTCCCGGCGGAATGAGATCCGGCGCGGGCGTGCTCAGCACCCTGCGAGACCGCGTCGGATCTGGTGTCGGCCCAGCATGGTCGATCGGAGAGTCATTCCAGGCGGCATGGGCGAGCGGCTTGAACCCTGGCTGCAGGCGCGGCGAGCCCCATCCATGAGCTCCGCGTACTTCCGATATCGCAGCGGACCCCGGCGGCGGGCCCGCGCGTTGCTACCCTGCCGCGGATGAGCATCGGCAGCCCGTTCCACTCGCGGACCGCGCCGCTCAACCGCAAGCTCCAGTGGCGCGAGTGGTCCGGCTACTGGGCCTCATCGGTGTACGCCGACGCCCACGACATCGAGTACAACGCGATCCGCGAGGCGGCCGCGCTCATCGACGTCAGCCCGCTCTACAAGTACCGCGTGGCCGGCCCCGACGCCGAGCGGCTCGTCGATCGGGTCATCACCCGCGACGCCACGAAGCTCAAGGTCGGGCAGGTCTACTACACGCCGTGGTGCGACGAGCACGGCAAGGTCATCGACGACGGCACGGTCCATCGGCTCGCGGAGACCGAGTTCCGCTGGACGGCCGCCGATCCGCAGCAGCGCTGGCTGACGCTCAACGCCCGCGGCCTCGACGTCGAGATCGAGGACGTCTCCGAACAGGTGGCGGCGGTCGCGCTGCAGGGCCCGTTCTCGCGGCATGTCCTCGAGGCCGCCACGGGCGAGGACTTCGCCGATCTGCGCTACTTCCGGCGGCGGCGCTCGCGCCTGGCCGGCATCGATGTCGACGTCTCGCGCACCGGGTACACGGGCGACCTCGGCTACGAGATCTGGATCCAGGCGGACCGCGCGCCGGACGCGTGGGACGCGCTGCTGGGCGCGGGCGCGCCGTATGGGATCCGGCCGGCCGGGATGCTCGCCCTCGACGTCGTCCGGCTCGAGGCCGGCCTCGTCCTCCTCGAGGTCGACTACACCTCCGCCCGCCATGCCCTCAACCCGGAGCAGAACTACTCTCCGTACGAGCTGGCGATGGGCCGGCTCGTGGATCTCGGGAAGGCGCCGTTCGTCGGTCAGCTGGCACTCAAGCGGGAGCAGGCGAAGGGTGGTCCGGCGCGGCGGCTCGTCGGTCTGAGCCTCGCCTGGGACCCGATCGAGCACCTGTACAGCGCCCAGGACCTGCCGCCCGCCATCTCGGCTTCGATCGATCGGTCCCCCGTACCCGTCTACGGCGCCGGCGGTGGCGGGCAGATCGGCAAGGTCACGAGCCACGGCTGGAGCCCGATCCTCAAGCGGGCGATCGGCCTCGCCTCCGTCCCGGCCTCGGCCGAGGCTGTCGGGACGAAGCTCCAGGTCGAGTGGACCGTCGAGGGC
>JBKPRF010000283.1:0-8669 GCA_046734475.1 Chloroflexota bacterium | reverse complement strand
CCGGGAGACGTCCCGGTCAGGACAAGCGAGCCGCGAGCCCACCGGACGCCAGGCGCCGGACCGGGCCCGCGGCTAGCTCCGTTTTCGTCCCCCAATCGCAGCCACCAACGAAGCGCAGGGACATGACATTCGGCTCGGGCGGCGGTGGCTCCGAAGGCTGCATCGAATCGGTCATGGCATCGGCCTCCCTCAACGTCGGCGTCGCCCGCCGACCTCCACCCGACTGTAGCAACGGCGACGGCGGATCGGAAGACGAACCGCATGGAAGGTCCCGGCGTTGACACGGTCATCCGGCCGCCCCTACACTCCCGGCCCGGCGCGACGTCCGCGCCCATGGCCAACCTCACGGAGGCGGCTCCGAGATATGACCAGCAGGCTGATCTACCGGCGCATGGCTTCGCCTTTCGGCGTCGCCGATGGCGGGAGATCTGTGCCCTCCTCGAGGTAGCCAGCGGGCGGCGAGACCGCCCTCACGACGGCAACCACGAGCCGTGGGCCAGATCGGGCCCACGGTTCTTTGTTTGTCCGGGAGACGTCCCGAGCAGCAGACGAGCCGCGAGCCCACCCGACGCAGAGCGCCGGACCGGGCCCGCGGCTCGCTCCGTCTCCGGCGCGAATCGCCCGGCCCACCCGCCGCCACGACCCCAACGCCAGTCGAGCCAATTGCAAGGGACACGCCAATGACCGTCACGACGCTCCCACAACTGAAGACGACGCTCGTGCCGGACCGGCTGGACAGCATCGCCGCTGACCTGCCCCTGGAGAGCTCCGTCCCCGCGCTCCTGGTGGAGGGCGTGACGAAGCGCTTCCAGGTCGGCCGCAAGCGGCGTCCCGTCATCGCGATCGACAACGTCTCGCTCACCCTGGAGCGGGGCGGCACGGTCGGGATCCTGGGCGCCAACGGCTCCGGCAAGTCGACCCTGATCCGGCTCGTGTCCGGACTCCTGACCCTCGACGAGGGCCGCGTGGAGATCTTCGGCCACGACGTCGCTCGCGAGGAGATGACCGTCAAGCGGCTCATCAACCGGGTGAGCGTCGACGCCGCCTTCTTCAAGAAGCTCAGCCCGATGGAGAACCTCCTCTTCGCGGCCCGGCTCTACGGCATTCCCGCCGATCGAGCCAGGACGCAGACGGTGGCGATCACCGAGCGGCTGGGCATCGCCGAGAAGCGGCTCGGCCGGCCGATCGAGCAGCTCAGCCGCGGGATGCAGCAGAAGATCGCGATCGCGCGAGCCCTGCTGACGAGCCCGGCCCTGCTCCTCCTCGACGAGCCGACCACGGGTCTCGACCCCCGGTCGAAGCTCGAGGTCCAGGCCTTCATCGAGGAGATCCGGGCGAGCCACGACGCGTCGATCGTCCTCACGACCCACGACCTTGAGGAGGCCGACCGGCTGTGTGGCCGGATCGCGGTCCTCAACGACGGCCGGGTGGTCGCCGAGGACACGCCCGACGGGCTCAAGCAGCTCGTCGCCCGCCGCGGCGAGGCACCCACGCTCCACGCCGTGTTCATGACCTACACCGGCCGATCTCTCGACGAGGACGTCGAAGAGGACGAGCCCGACGACGAATGACAGAAGGGAACAACTGAGATGCAGAGCATGCCCGCCCTGCGCCTGCAGTGGGCCAACGAGCGCATCGCTCGAGCCCGCGCCGACGCGGATCGCGAGCGTCTCGCCGATGAGGCGAGGCACCGCCACCGTCAACCGCTCCGCCAGCGAGCCGGTCACGCGTTGATCGCGGCCGGCCGGCGCCTCGCGGCGGAGCCCCATCCACGCCTCACCGCCCGAAAGGCACTCCGATGACCGCACTGGCCCACGAGATCAAGGCGAGCTACGCCTTCATCGAGCGCAACTTCTTCCTGTCCCGGCGCTACTGGGGCTGGGAGATCGCGTTCCTCGTGTACTCGGCCGCCGGGGCGCTCTCGATCTCACTGATCGGCGCCCAGGTCGGCGATCCCCGGCTGCTCCTGACCCTGATGGTCGGCGCGATCTTCTGGAACTACCTCTCGGTGGTCTTCAGCTGGATCGCCGAGACGATCGCGATCGAACGCTGGGAAGGCACCCTCGAGTACACGATGATGGCCCCCGTCCGCCGGGCGACCCACCTGCTCGGGTGCGTCGCCTACGCCATGGTCTACGGCCTCATCCACACGGCCGCGATCCTCGTGGCGATGGTCGTGTTCTTCCCGAACCTGTCCATCGCCCACGCCGATGTCGGAACGGTCCTGGCCTTCATGGTCCTGGGCTCGTTCAGCTTCGTGGGGATCGCGATGCTCGCGGCGATCCTGCCGCTGCTGTTCGTCGAGCGCGGCGCCCAGATGGCGTTCGTGATCCAGTCGGTCCTGCTGCTGGTCAGCGGGGTCTACTACTCGATCGACATCCTGCCGGGCTGGATGCAGGTCCTGTCTCACCTGTCGCCGGCGACGTACGCCCTCGACGGTGTCCGGAGGGGCCTCATCGACGGGGTGCCGGCCGGGCAGCTGATCGGCGACATCTGGCCGCTCATCGTGATGGGCATCGTCCTCATCCCGGTCGGGCTGTGGGCGTTCGGCAGCGCCGAGCGCTACGCCAAGCGGACCGGCAAGCTCAAGCGAGTCGGGTGATGACGACCGAGGCCGTCGTGGCCGGCCGTCCGTTCGCGGACGGCCGGCTCGTCGTCCGGTCCTACCGGGGGCCGGTCGACCATCCCGAGATGAACCGCGTCGCGAACCTCGTCCGCGTCCACACCGGCGACCCGAACCTCGGGTCGGTCGAGGACATGACGGCGTTCTACCGCCAGTTCGACCCGGCCGAGCTCCCGCTCGATTGCGCGATCGTCGAGGTCGATGGCGTCGTGGTGGCCTACGGCCGGGCGACGTGGCAGGACCTCAGCACCGGTGACGCGGAGATCGGGGCGTTCATGAACATCGATCCGGCCGCCGCCGGGCGCGGCATCGAGGAGCTGCTCACGGAGCATGCCGTCCGGCGTGCGGCCGCGCTCGTCCGCAACCACGACAGGTCGCGAACCAGCTTCCTCCGGATGTGGATCTCCGAGCGCGCGGCCGCCGAGATGGCGGCGGCGGAGGCGGTCGGCCTTCGTCGGGTTCGAGCCGGGGCCCAGATGATCCGGCCGACGCTCGACGACATCCCGGACGTCCCGTTGCCAGGCGGCTACGAGATCCGGCACATCGACCCGAGGGACGAGGCCATGCATCGGCGGGTCTGGGAGGCCGACGACCGGGCGTTCGCCGACACGTGGGGCCACGAGGCCCCGACCGAGCGCGCCTACCAGGCGTGGCGAAGCAGCCCGGCGTTCGACCCGTCGCTGTGGCGGGTCGCGTTCCACGGCGACGAGATCGCCGGCCAGATCCTCAACTACCTCGGCGAGCCCCGGCCCGACGGCAGTCGTCTCGGCTTCACCGAGGCGATCTCCGTCCAGCCGGCCCATCGCCGCCGGGGCCTCGCTCGGGCCCTCCTCGCGGCGAGCCTTCGCGCGGTCCGCGACGCCGGCGCGACCCTGGCCGGCCTGGGAGTCGACAGCCAGAACCCGAACCAGGCCCAGGCCCTGTACGCATCGATGGGCTACGAGGTCGTCTCGGTCACCTACACCTACGAGCTCGGCCCGTTGACGGGGACGGAGCGATGAGCCTGGTGCCCGGCGCCGCCGCGCCGCCCGAGCTCATCGGCCTCGGCTGGGATCCGGGCCATGCCGGCGCCTGGCAGACGGTCGCGGCCGACGGCCTGCAGCCGGGCCGGGTCATCTCCGAGGAGCGCGGCGTCCACCGCGTATCGCTCGCCACGGGCGACATCGCGGCAGGGATCTCCGGACGGTTGCGGCACGCCATCGAGCTCGATCCCGAGCTCCCCTACCCGTCCGTCGGCGACTGGGTCGCGGTCGCCGCCGACGGCGCCGGGAACGGGCTCATCCAGGCCGTCCTGCCGCGACGATCGGCGATCATCCGACGGGGCCCGATCGATCGATCGATCCCGACGCAGGTCCTCGCCGCGAACATCGACGTCGCCTTCCTCGTCACGTCCCTGAACGCCGACTTCAACCTCCGCCGGCTCGAGCGCTACGTGGCGGTTGCCTGGGAGTCCGGCGCGGTGCCGGTCGTGCTGCTGTCGAAGGCCGACCTCGCGGCCGACGTCGACGGCATGCGCCTGGCTGCCGAGGCGTCCGCGCCGGGGGTCGATGTCATCGCCGTGTCGGCGGTGACCGGCGCGGGCCTGGAGGCCGTGCGCGCCCACCTCGGCGTCGGCCGGACGGTCGTGTTCCTCGGCTCGTCGGGCGTCGGCAAGTCGAGCCTCGTGAATGCCCTGGCGGGCGACGCGATCCTCGCGACCGCGGCCATCCGGGAGGATGACGCGCGGGGCCGCCACACGACGACGCGCCGCCAGCTCGTCCGGCTCCACGAGGGGCTCGTCATCGACACGCCGGGCCTGCGAGAGCTCGGCCTCGCCGACGGCGACGGCCTCGCGGAGACGTTCGGCGACGTCGAGGCGATCGCCGCCGGCTGTCGGTTCAGCGACTGCCAGCACCGCACCGAACCCGGCTGCGCCGTCCGGGCCGCGCTCGTCGACGGCACGCTGGATCGCGGCCGCCTCGAGGCGTTCCGGAAGCTCGAGCGCGAAGCCCACCGGGCCGAGCTGGCCAGCAACGCGGTGGCCCGCAAGGCCGAGCGGCGACGCTGGACGGCGATGATCAAGGGCGTGGAGCGCCACATGGAGCTCAAGTACGGGGCGGATCGATGAGTCGCGGACGCGGGGCCGCGATCCGGGCCTTCGAAGCCACCCGGGACTGGCCCGCCGCGGCCGAGCTGGTCCAGACCGCGCATCTCCATGACGGGATCGACTGGGTCCCGACGGCGACCGTGCTCGAGCACGAGTGGCAGGAGCAGCCACCCGGGTTCCTGCTCGCCGACGACGTCGCCGTCATTGACGGCGCGTCGACGCCCGGCTCGTTCGATGGCCTCGCGACCGTCGACCGGCGCGAGCGCGACGGCCGGTTCATCAGCCACATCGTCCAGCTCTGGGTTCGACCCGACCGCCGTCGCCAGGGGCTCGGCACCGCTCTCCTCGAGTGGGCCGAGGCACGCAGCCGGGCGGCCGGTCGGGCGATGACCGACCGTCTCGAGTGGCCGCACGTCATCGGCGGCCATGGCGACCTGGCCGTGCCAGGCCACGCGCAGCTGGCGGCGAGCCACGGCTACCGCGTGCATCACTACGGCTACGAGATGCTCCGACCGGTCGCCGACCACATCGGCGAGCACCCGCTCCCCGCCGGCCTCGAGGTCCGGCCCGTCGAGCCCTCCCAATACCGGGCGATCTGGGACGCCGACGTCGAGGCGTTCCGGGACCACCCCGAACCGGCGCAGCGAACCGAGGAGGACTTCCTGCAGTGGTTCTCGTCGCCCAACCTCGACACGTCGCTCTACCGGGTCGCGTGGAGCGGCGACGAGGTCGCGGGCTCGGTGCTGACGTCCATCGACCCCGAGGAGAACGCCCGGCTCGGGATCAGCCGCGCCTGGCTCGACCACATCTCCGTCCGGCGGCCATTCCGGAAGCGGGGTCTGGCCGCGGCGCTCATCGCCTCGACGCTCCGGCTCTTGCGGGAGCGGGGCATCGCCGAGGCGGCCCTCGGCGTCAACGCCGAGAACCCGACCGGCGCGGTCCGCCTGTACGAGCGTCTCGGGTTCCGCAAGGACCATGAAGCGGCCGCGTACCGCAAGGCCCTCGAGCTCTAGCGCGCGGACCGAGCCGGGTTCAGACGGGGAGCCGCCGCTCCCGCGCGACCCACTCGAGCCAGTGGCGCTCGGCGCCGATCGTCGTCGGCCGCCCGTGCCCCGGCAGGACCGCCAGGCCGTCGTCGAGCGTCGCGAGGCGCGCGAGCGACTCGGCCATCGCGGCCGGATCGCCGCCGGGCAGGTCGACCCGTCCGAACGAGCCGGCAAAGAGCGTGTCGCCGCTGAGGAGGAGGCCGTCGTCGGCGTCGAGGAGGCAGACCGAGCCCTCCGTGTGACCCGGCGTGTGAAGGACCTCGAGCCGGAGGCTCCCGAACCGGATCTCGCCGCCTTCCGCGAGCTCGACCGCCGGCACCGACGGCGGGATCGGGAACGGCGCCCACATCGGCTGTGGCTCGCTGAGCCGATCCGCGTCCAACCGATGGACGGCGATCGGGGCGCCGGTGTGCTCGGCGACTGCGGCGTTGTCGCCGACGTGGTCCCAGTGGCCGTGGGTCGAGACGATGAGCTTGAGCGCCCAGTCGCGCTGGGCGAGCTCGTCCCGGATCCAGGCGAGCGACGGGATCGCCGTGTCGATCGCGATCGCCTCCCGCGTCGCCGGGTCGGCGAGCAGGTGGACGTTCGTCGCCACGGGACCGACGACCCGCGACAGCCGCTCGATCGTCACGCGCCGGCTCAGGCCTCGAGCTTGGCCTTGATGCAGTCGAAGGCCTGGCCGATGAGCTTTGTCGCCGTGCCCTCGATGAGCCGGGCCCCGACCGTCGCGATCGTGCCCGCCGGGATCACCGTGGCTCGCCAGTCGAGCGTCGTCGGGCCGGCCGCGGGCCCGCTGAGGCGCATCTCGCCGGTCGCCTCGACGGCGCTGCCCGGGGCGCTGCCCATGGCCTGGATGACCGCGAGATCGGGCGCCTCCGCCGTCGTCAGCTCGAGCTCGACGCTGAAGCGGGTCGAGATCACCCCGATCCCGACCTTGGCCCGGGCCGTGAAGTGCGTGTCGTCGATCGCCTCGATCGCCTCGACGCCCGGTCCGCACCAGCCGACCTGCTGCGGGTCGGCGACGAATGCCCAGACCGTGTCGCGGGGCGCGGCGACGACCAGCTGGCCCTGGAATTCCATCGGGCGAGCCTAGGGACGGCCGAACGCGAGCGTCAAACCAGCTCGAGGTCCGCCCGGGTGTCGACATCGGGATTGCTGCCCGGAACGTCGACGACCGTGACGAGCTCGGGGTGGGCGTCGATCACGGGGCCGAGCCCCCGGTCGCCGGTCGCCTCGGTGGCCAGCCCGAACCCGAAGCGCTCGAGGACGACCGGGTTGTGGCCGCCGCCAGCGGCGTATCGCGGGACGACGATGGGACGCTCGGCCGCACGGGCGGCGATGAGCCGGTCGATGATCGATGGGTCCGTTCGGGGCTGGTCGGCCAGCAGGATCACGACCGCGTCGACCCGGGGCTCGAGCCCGGCGATCGCGACCAGGCCGGCCCGGAGCGACGAGGCGAGGCCGCGGTCCGGGTCCGGATTCCGAACCCGCCGGGCGTCGCCCCAGGCCACGCCCGCCTCGATCGCCGCGGCGGCGTGGCCGAGCACCACGACGATCGGGCCGAGACCCGCGGCGCGAGCCACGTCGAGGAGCGTCTCGACCATCGGCCGGCCGTCGAGGAGGGCGAGCGGCTTGGGCGACCCGAAGCGCGATGAGGCGCCGGCCGCGAGCACGAGCGCCGCGACGCGGGTCACGCGCCTGCGGTCACCCGCTCGCGGGCCGGCTCCCGGGATCGCTCGACCATCGGCCGGCCGGAGCCGCCGAACCGAGCCGCGGTGATCTCGGCCAGGATCGCGAGGGCGGTCTCCGGCGGCTCGCGGCCGCCGAGATCGAGGCCGATCGGGCCGTGGAGCCGCGTGAGATCGGCGTCGCTCAGCCCCGCGCCGGCGAGGCGGGCACGCCGGTCGGCCTGGGTCTTGCGCGAGCCGATCGCGCCGACATAGCGGCAGCCGCGGCGAAGCGCATCGACGATCGCGGGCTCGTCGAACTTCGGGTCGTGGCTCAGGACGGCCACCGCATCGTTGAGACCGAGACGAATCTGGTCGGCGACCTCGTCGGGCCAGGCGACGAGCACCTGGTCGGCGTCCGGGAACCGCTCCGGCGCGGCGAACGCCGGCCGGCCATCGACCACGATCGTCTCGTAGCCGAGCGGCTTTGCGAGCGAGACGAGGGCCCGGGCGACCTCCGTCGCGCCGACGATGACGAGCCGCGGCCGTTGCGGGAAGACCTCGATGAAGCGCTGCCGGCCGCCGAGCTCCACCGTCCGCGACGTGCCGCGGAGCAGCGAATCCCGGGCGAGCTCGACCATGGCGCCGTCGAGGGCCGGATCGCCGAGGCTGCCCTCGAGCGACCCATCGTCCCGGACGACGATCGGCGGTTCGGGCGTCGCCCCGTCACCTGCACGGTGCTGGCCATGGACCGGCGGCGGCGCGTCCGCCGGCAGCGTCGTCACGACCGCGCTGCCGTGGCCGTCGAGCTGGTTCGCCGAGCGAGCCGCCTCGGTCGCGGCTCCGGTGACTCCCGGCTCGACGAGGACGTCGATCGTGCCGCCGCAGGCGAGGCCGACGTCCCAGGCCTGCTCGTCGCTGATCCCGTAGCGAATCACGCGGGAGCGTCCGGTCCGGATCGCCCGCTCGATCTCCTCGGCGGCGGCGCCCTCCACGCAGCCGCCGCTCACCGAGCCCGCGAGGCGGCCGTCCGAGGCGAGGAGCAGCACCGCGCCCTCGGGTCGCGGCGCCGAGCCGAAGGTCCGGATCACGACGGCTCGGCCGGCGGAGACGCCGTCGGCCCGCCAGGTATCGAGCGTGTCGAGCAGCTCCCTCACCGGCGCGAGGCCCGCGGGAGTGGCTCGGCCAGGTCCGGATCGCGCGACGGTCCGGTCACCGGCGCCGGCGCCTCGGCACTCGCCGTCGCC
>JBKPRF010000282.1:0-3046 GCA_046734475.1 Chloroflexota bacterium | reverse complement strand
GCTGGGTACGTGCTCGACGTCTGGGTCTGCTCGAGCTGTCATTCGATCAACCGCGAGCGCGCGCCGCGCTGCTACAAATGCGACGCCCCGCGGGCGCTGGCGACCGGCGAAGGCGAGGGCCTTCGGCCGAGCCGGGCGATCGTCGCCCAGATCTCGACACCGACGAAGATGAGGAGGAAGACGCCGGCCAGGACGGCCAGCTCGATCGTGCTGCGGTACGGCGAGGCCATCCGGGCGAGGAGCGCGCGGCGTGGCCGGCTGCCTTCACCTTCGCCGGTGGCCTGCGCCCGCGGCGCGTCGCACTTGTAGCAGCGTGCCGCGCGCTCGCGATTGATCGAATGACAGCTCGCGCAGACCCAGACGTCGAGCATCGCCCTCCCCCCGCGCGGTCAGCGCCTCCCGCGGCGACCGCTCGTCGCGATCATCGCACGCCGAAGGTCAGTGCTCCGTCGCTCCGGTGAAGGTCCAGGCATCGATCCGGACGGCGGGCACGACCGCGCCGCCAAGGAAGCCCTTGATCGTCTTGCGGCTGCTGCCGATCGCGGAGACGCCGGCAAGCGCCGCGAGGTACGACTGCGTGTAGCGGAGATTCCGGACCGGTCCGACGATCCGGCCGCCCTCGACGAGGAACGTCCCGTCGCGGGTCATCCCGGTGATGATCGCGAGCTTCGGGTGGACCGGGTTCGTGTAGTGGAAGCGGGTCACGAGCAGGCCTCGGTCCATGCCGCCGATGAGCTCGTCGCGCGAGGCCGTCCCCGCGCTCATGACGATGTTGATCGGGAACGGCCCGTACGGATTCGGGGCCGGGAGCCCGTGGCCCGTCGAGCGGCGGCCCTCGCGGGCGGCGGTCTGGGCGTCGTACACGACGCTCCGGCAGACGCCGGCCTCGACGAGCGGTACGCGCTGCTTGGCGACGCCCTCGAAGTCGAACGACATCGGCAGGCCGGCCGGGTCGGCGCCGTCGTCGGTGATGGTCACGAGCTCGGAACCGATCCGCTTGCCGGGCTCCACGAAGGAGCGGCCTTCCTGGACGGCCAGCGCGGAGAAGCCGAGGTAGCCGAGCATGTCCGTGATGTCGACGACGGCGTACTCCTCGAGCACCACCGGGTAGTCCCCGGGGGGCAGGCTCACGGCGTTGTCGGAGGCCCGGGCCTTCGCGGCGGCCTCGCGCCCGATCGCGGCGGCGTCGATGGTCGTCGCGTCGAGCGCGACCGCCTCGGCGTAGCCGTTGCCGCCGTCGGGCGACATGTGGACCGTGACCAGCTGCGAGCTCGTCCGTGACTCCGCGGCCCGGATGCCGGCCGAGTTGGCGACTGCGATCGAGTCGGCGCCCGTCGAGAACGCGCCGTACGCGGTGACGCCCGCCGCGTCGGCGGCGGCGATGACCGCCCGGACCCCGTCGGCCCGAAGCTCCGGTGTCGCGTCGGCCGTCCCGGCCGACCAGGTCGCCACCGGCTCCACACCGCGTGCGCCGTCCGGTCCCGGGAGGCCGGCCCAATCCTCGAGCTCCTCGACGTTCCGGGCGACCGCGGCGGCCCGTTCGACGAGCAGGCGCAGGCCGTCGTCGTCGGTCCGACCCGACGACAGCACCGCGATGCGCTTGCCGCTGACGTACCGGAGGTTCACCGAGCGGCTCGTCTCGGCGACGTTCTGGTGGATCTCGCTGTTCGCGAAGCGGGTCAGCGAGGAGTCGTCGCCGGTGACCAGGACCTCCGCCTCCGACGCGCCGGCTCGCAGGGCCCGCGCCACCACGTCCTCTGCGAGGAGGAGGGCCTCGGCCGCGGCCTCCGCCCCGCCGCGTGCCGCAGCGCTCGTGGCCATCCCGCCGGCGGCCGGGACGGCGACGTGCCTCACCACTTGCCGACCCCGACCTGGACGTTCCGGAATCGGGCTCCCGAGACGGCATGGCCGACGTGGGCACCCTGGCCCGGCTCGCCCTTGCCACAGTTCGGGGTGCCGAGCATCACGTAGCTCCGCTCGTCGGCGACGGCGTCGCAGGACCGCCAGAACTCGTACGTGATCCCGGTGTACGTCGGGTTCTTCAGGAGCCGGCCCTTCTTGCCGTTCTTGATCTCGTAGGCGACCTCGGTCGCGAACTGGAAGTTCAGCCGGCGGTCGTCGATCGACCAGCTCCGGTTGCTCGCGAGATATAGGCCGTCGTCGGTCTCGGCGACGATCTCGTCGAGGCTCTTGCCGGGGACGGGCAGGAGATTGACATTCGTCATCCGGATGAGCGGGATCCGGTTCCAGCCGTCGGCTCGCATCGCCCCGCCGGACTGCCGTCCGATTCGCGGCGCCGTCTCGCGGGAGGAGAGGTAGCCGACGAAGACACCCTCCTTCACGAGCGGCACCGCCTGTGCCGCGACGCCCTCGTCGTCCCAGCCGAACGTGCCCATGCCGTTCGCGGCCGTCGCGTCGGCGACGATCGTGATCTGGTCGGAGCCGTAGCGGAAGCCTTCCTCGAGCTTGTCGGTCGTCAGGAAGCTCGTGCCGGCGTACGACGCCTCGGTCCCGAACACCCGGTCGAGCTCGGTCGGGTGGCCGCAGCTCTCGTGGAGCTGGAGGTACAGCTGCGACGGATCGAGCACGATCGTCGTCCGGCCGGGCGGGCACTGCGGCGCCGAGAGGAGCGCGACGGCCTCCTCGGCGTACGCCTCGGCGTGGCTGCCGAGGTCCAGCTGGCGGATGAACTCGTAGCCCGCCGCGCTGAAGCCGCCGCCCGCGTCGGGGTAGGAGCGGCGCTGGTGCTCGTCGCCCTCGATGGCATTGGCCTCGACGGCCGCGCCGACGTGGGTGATCGTCTGCTCGGTGAAGCTGCCGTCGGTCGCGGCGAACGTCTTCCACTCGCGCTGGGCGGCGTAGAGCGACTCGGTGAAGACGATCCCCTTGACGCTCGCCGCCTGGCGGTCGGCGGTGACGAGATCGTTGATCTTGGTCTCGAGCGGGATCTTGAACGGGTCCTCGACCACCGGCGTCTCGAACGTGCCGGTCGCCGGTGCTCGACCATCGAGCTCGACCGGTCGACGGAGGGCTGTCGCCGATGCCC
>JBKPRF010000281.1:0-4516 GCA_046734475.1 Chloroflexota bacterium | reverse complement strand
GATGACGCGGATGTCGTTCGTCGGCTCGGAGCGTGGCGCTGACTGGCCCCGCAACCCGGCCTGGCTCATGACGATCGTCGCGCTCGTCGTGATCGTCGAGGTCCTGGGCATGGTCGGCGCGGACTCGATCGGCCTCGCGATCGAGATGCTCGTCGGGATCGCGATTGGCCCGGTCGTCATCGTCGGGCTGCTGTTCGGCTGGCGCCGGGATCTGCTCGTCCGGGTCGGCGTGTTCGCGCTCGTCGCCGTGGGCCTCCGGGTCGCGCTCTGGATCCTCGAGCGCCTCGGCTCGAACGCGACGAACCAGCCGGGCGCCGGGCCAGGCGGCCTGGGGCTCCCGGGATCGGAGCCGGCGGGCCTGCCGGCGTGGCTGAACCCCGGCCCCTTCGGCGTCGTGCTGCTCGTCGCGCTCATGGTCATCGTCGCCCTGGCGCTCATCCGAGCCTGGTCCGACGTCGCGAATCGCCCCGACAGCGCGGTGGACGAGACCCGGACGATCGATCGGGGCAGCGACGACGGATCCCCCACGGCCGCCAGGCGCCCCGGCCGCCGGCCGCCGAACGAGGTGCCGACCGACGCCGCCTCGGCCTACCGGGCGCTCGTGGCGGACCTCGAGCACCGCGATCTCGTGGCCCGAACGGCGGGCGAGACGCCGCGCGAGCACGCCCATCGGCTCAGGGCTGCCGGCGCCGCCGGGCTGTCGCTCGAGCTGCTCGCCGCGGACTATGCCCTGAGCGAGTTCGGCGACAGGCCGCTCACGCCGGTCGAGCACCGTCGTGCCGTCGATCGCTGGCGGCGGCTCCGCCTGGAGCTCCGGTCGGCCTTCAGCTCAGCCGAGGAGCCCCGGCCAGCGCCGGGCGATCGTCGCGGCGGCGCCCTCCGGAACCTCGACTGACTTCCGGCGCGAGGTCGCGCCGCCGACGATTCGGAGGGCCGATGGCGGCACGGCCAGTTCCCGGGCGAGCAGCCGCAGGAGTGCTTCGTTCGCCGCTCCGTCGGCCGCCGCCGCGGATACCCGGCATCGGAGCTCGCCGTCGGTCACCCCGTCGACGCGATCGAGGCCGCCCCTGGGCACGAGCCTGACGCGGATCCGAAGGCCCGCCATCAGGCCGCAGGCGGGCGCTCACCGAACAGGGCTCGACCGACGCGGACATGGGTGGCGCCCTCCTCGATCGCCACCTCGAAGTCGTCGGTCATGCCCATCGACAGCGCCGGCCCCAGGCGCGGCTCGGCGGCCCCGAGCCGCGCGGACAGCTCACGCAGGGCCCGGAACGTGGGCCGCGCGTCCTCGGCCGCGGCCACCTGGCGGCCCACGGTCATGAGGCCGTCGAACCGCAGGCCCTCGACGGCGAGCAGCGCAGGCAGGGTCTCGGCGAGCGCGCCGGGATCCCAGCCCGCCTTCGCGGGGTCGGCGTCGACGTTCACCTGGACGAGCACCGGGAACGGTGCGCGGCCGAGCTCAAGGGCAATCCGGCCGACCCGGGTCGCGAGCTCGAGCGAGTCGATCGTCTGGATGACGTCGAACGACTGGACCGCCCGGCGAGCCTTGTTCGACTGGAGCGGCCCGACGAGATGCCATGTGGCGCCCGGGGCCAGCGTCCGCTTGGTCTCGGCCTCCTGGACCCGGTTCTCGCCGAGGACGGTCAGCCCGGCGGCGATGGCGGCCCGGACCCGCTCCGGCGAGACGGTCTTCGTGATCGCGATGAGCTGGATGTCGCCGGGCGCCCGTCCGGCACGCCCGGCCGCGGCCGCGATCCGCGCCAACACCCCCTCGCGCGCGCGGGCAATCGTGTCCCGCTCACCCGGATCGATCATGGACGAGACCCGCTAGGAGATTCCCCCGCGCCGGTCAGCCGAGCCCAGCCCAAGGCGGCGGCGAGCACACCAGCGAGCGCACTGCCAACGTGCGTGAGCGAGCGCGCGGAGCCGCCAACGCCGGGATGGGCCGGATCACCGGCGCGTGTCAGCGTCCCCTTCGGAGGAAGGACGGGATCTCCAGATCCTCGGCATCGTAGGCGGGCTTCTTCATCGGGACCGGCTCGCCGACCGAGCGAGCCGCGCGATCGCTGCCGTTGCCGTCCTCGACCCGGGCGGCCGGCGCATCCGGGACCCCGACGTCCGACAGCTGGTTGCGCTGCCGCTCGAGCTCCTCGAGGAAGTCGCGCGGTGGCCGGGCGCCGGTCTCGGCCGGAG
Source organism: Chloroflexota bacterium (assembly GCA_046734475.1). Taxonomy (GTDB): domain Bacteria; phylum Chloroflexota; class Limnocylindria; order Limnocylindrales; family CSP1-4; genus UBA5189. The sequence continues at coordinate 2,323 of JBKPRF010000281.1, read as the reverse complement.
CGGACGCCGCCGCCTGGGCCGGACGGGCCGCCGCGTGGCGGCGGTTGTCGAAGCCCGTGGCGATGACCGTGATCTGGACCTCGTCGCCGAGGCGGTCGTTGAAGCTCGTCCCGAAGATGATGTTGGCCTCGGGATCGGCCGCGGCCCGGATCTCCTCGGCGGCCTCGGTGACCTCGAACAGCGACAGGTTCGAGGAGCCGGTGACGTTGAAGAGGATGCCCTGGGCGCCGGCGATGTTGACCTCGAGCAGCGGGCTCGCGATCGCCTGGCGGGCGGCGTCGATGGCACGGTTCTCGCCCGACGCGCGGCCGATGCCCATGAGGGCCGACCCGGCGTCCTTCATGATCGCCCGGACATCCGCGAAGTCGAGGTTGATGAGGCCCGGCACCGTGATGATGTCGCTGATCCCCTGGACGCCCTGGCGAAGGACGTCGTCGACGACCCGGAAGGCGTCGAGGATCGAGGTGTTCTTCTGGACGACGTCGCGCAGGCGGTCGTTCGGGATCGTGATCAGCGTGTCGACCTTGGACTTCAGGGCCTCGGCCGCCTTCTCGGCCGTCAGGCGGCGCTTCGCCCCCTCGAAGCCGAACGGCTTCGTCACGACGCCGATCGTGAGGGCCCCGGCCTCCTTGGCGATCTCAGCCACGACGGGCGAGGCGCCCGACCCGGTGCCGCCGCCGAGGCCGGAGGTGATGAACACCATGTCCGAGCCCTCGAGGGCCTGGGCGATCTTCTCGGTGTCCTCCTCGGCCGCCCGCTCGCCGAGTGACGGATCACCACCGGCGCCGAGGCCGCGGGTGATCTTGTCGCCGATCCGGATCTTGTGGGGCGCGTCCGACTGGAGGAGGGCCTGCGCGTCCGTGTTCATCGCGATGAACTCGACGCCCATCATCTCGGCCCGGATCATGCGGTTGACCGCGTTGCTGCCGCCGCCGCCGACCCCGATCACGCGGATGAGCGCGAAGTTCTCCGAATCGGAACGCAGGGCCATCGGGTGATCCTCCGAGCGGCCTCCGCCGGCCGCGCTGTGGGGGCATGTGGGCCGGGAACCCGGGCGCGCTCGCCTCGCCTGATGGACCCGAGATGTGCGGGCGAGTCTATCACCGGGTCCGGGGCCGGAGGCGTTGATTCCTGACGGAAATCGGCGGAATCAGGACGGCGAAAAACCTACGGGAACATGCCTCGGACGGCATCCCGCAGGCGGCCGAGGACGCCGCCTGCCGGGGCGGACTCGAAGCGCCCGGTGTCTGTCTCGTCGAGCATCGTCGAGCCCCACTGGAGCAGGCCGATCGCGGTCGAGTAGGCCGGCGTCAGGATCGAGTCGGTCAGGCCGCCGACACCCGTCGGGGCGACGATCCGGACGGGCATCGACAGGACCTCGCGGCCGAGCTCGGCGAGGCCGGCCAGCTGGGCGCCGCCCCCGGTCAGGATGATGCCGGCCGGGAGCATCCCGGCTCCGGCGGACCGCATCTCGCCGCCCAGCAGCTCGAACGTCTCGCGCATCCGGGACTCGATGATCTGGCACAGCTCGAGCCGGCTGATCGTCCGGCCGGCCTCCTCGCCCAGCACGGCGACCGAGATCTCCTCGTCGGCATCGATGTTCCGCAGGTCGCACGTGCCGTGGCGGATCTTCAGCTCCTCGGCCACCGGCAGCGAGGTCTTGATCCCGATCGCGACGTCGTTCGTGACGAAGTTGCCGCCGACCGGCAGGACGCTCGTGTGGAACGGCGAGCCCTCGTTGAACATCGCCAGGTCGATCGTGCCGGCGCCGACGTCCGCGACGGCAACGCCGAGCTCCTTCTCCGTCTCGTTGGCGACGGCCTCGGCCGAGGCCAGCGCGTTGACCACGAGCTCGTCGATCTTGACGCCCGCCTGGGCGACGCACTTCATAAGGTTCTGGACCGCTGTCTGGGGCGCCGTGACGATGTGCGCCTCGACCTCGAGCCGCAGCGCGCTCATGCCGAGCGGGTCCTTGACGCCCTCCTGGCCGTCGACGGTGAAGCCGCGGCGCTCGACGTGGAGGACCTCGCGGTTCGACGGGATCGCCACGGTCCGGGCGACCTCGATGGCCCGCCGGATGTCGTCCCGGGCGACTTCGCGGGTGTGCGCGGTGACCGCCACCTGGCCGGTCGAGTTGAAGCTCTCGACCTGCGCGCCGCCGACGCCGACGAAGGCCTTGTCGATCTTCCAGCCCGAAAGCCGCTCGGCGCGCTCGACCGCGTCGCGGATGGAGCGCACGGTCTGCTCGATGTTGACGACGGCGCCGCGCTTCAGGCCAGACGACGGCACGGTGCCGTGGCCGATGACCGTCAACCGGCCGTCG
>JBKPRF010000280.1:0-4281 GCA_046734475.1 Chloroflexota bacterium | reverse complement strand
TTCAGGTACACCCGGCCGTCGGCGACCCGAGCCCCCGTGACCGCCTCGGCGACCCGGGCCGCGGTCGCGCTCGAGAGCATCGGCGTCCGATGGACCTTGCCGGCCATCCGCTCGCGTGTGGCGCTGACCCGATCGGCCGAGATCAGGAGCTCCGAGTGCGCGATGTCGGCTTCGGGCAGGGTCGGCATCGGCCGAGGATACCGGGCCGCCTCATGCTCCGGCGCCGCTGTCGAGCTGCGGGAGCGGATTCGTGCTTGCGCGATTGCGCAACTGCACACATACTTGAGCGGATGTCGATCGAGCCCTTCGAGCGCCTCGAGATCGTCGGACCGCAGGGACCCGCCGCGGCCGTCGCGACCGAGGCTGACAAAGCCTTCCAGCGCGCCGCGGTCGTCGGTCGCGCCATGGCCGATCCGAAGCGGCTCTGCGTGCTCGAGTCGCTCGCCGATGGTGAGCTCTCGGTCAGCGAGCTCTCGATCCGGGTTCGGTGCCAGGTCCCGAACATGAGCCAGCACCTGGCGGTCCTTCGCTCCGCGGGCCTCGTGGCCACGCGGCGGGAGGGCAGCACCGTCTTCTATCGCCTCGCCGACCAGCGGGTCCACGAGGCCTACCAGCTGCTCCAGTCGATCGCCCGCTAGGGACGATCGCGGTCCCGCACCGCGGGAGAAAGGATCACCGAGAGATGGCGATCAAGACCGCCACCGACGCCACGTTCGAAGAGGTCGTGCTCCACAACGACAAGCCCGTGGTCGTCGATTTCTGGGCCGCGTGGTGCGGGCCCTGCAAGCTCGTCGCACCGGAGATGGAGAAGCTCGCCGCGAAGTACGAGGGCGCGATCGACATCGTCAAGGTCGACGTCGACGCCAATCCCGGCCTGTCGCGGGCCTTCAACATCATGTCGATCCCGACGATCGCGTTCTTCGCCCCCGGCAAGCAGCCGATGGGCGTCGTCGGCTTCCGCCCGGCCGAGCAGCTGGAGAGCCAGTTCCAGCTCGCCTCGTACCCGGTCGTGACGGCCGAGGCCCCCGCGGCGGCATCGGACGGCGCCTCCGCCGCCTGACCCGCGTCCACATACCGCGAAGCGCCCCGGCCGGTCGGCCGGGGCGCTTCGCATGTCAGTCGAGCCCGGCGAACTCGTCGAGGAAGCGCCCGAACATCCGAGCCGCGACGGCTGCGTTGGCGAGGCTGTAGGACTCGTCTGGGGCATGGACCCGAATGTCAGGGTCGGTCGCGCCGATCGTCGTCATCGGCAGCGACTGGGCCGCGGCGACATCCCACATCGGCTCGGTCCCGGCGGCTGAGACATGCAGCACCGCCGGCTTGCCGGTGACGGCCTCGGAGGCGCGAACAGCCGCCTGGATGAGCGGGTGGTCGGGCGAGGTCCACCAGGCCCGGTAGCGATCATCGTTCTCGACGATCTCGAGATCGCCGAAGCCATGCGCCTCGAGATGGCGGCGGACGGTCGCGACGGTGGTCTCGGGGTCCATGTCGGGCACGAGCCGGATGTCGACGCGGGCCCGCGCCTCAGCCGGCGTGATGGTGTTGCCGCCGGGTCCTGTGTAGCCGGACCAGAGGCCCTGGACGTTGACAGTCGGATCGAGGGCCAGCGCCCGGACCGCTGCCTGACCAGTGCGTCCCGCCACGAACCGCTCGATGCCGAACTCCGGCAGGAGCTCCTCCTCCAGCTCCCCTTCCGGCGTCGCCTCGAGGACCGCGAGCTGGGCCGGGGTCGGCGGCCTGACCTGCGCCTTCAGGCCCTCGATGGCCGGCACGCCGTCGGCATCCCACAACGTCGAGAGCGCCTGGACCATTCGGATGGTCGCGCTCGGCAGGAGGTTGGCCAGGCTCGAGTGGGCGTCGTAGGCAATCGTCCGGCACACGACCTCGACGGTGACCATCCCCCGGACGCCGGCCATGACCACCGGGCGGCCATCGACGTCGAGCCCGCCGCCCTCGCTGAGCGCCGCATCGCCCTCGAGGATCCCGGGCCGCATGGCGAGCAGTCGCGGAAAGGCGTCGCCGCCGCCCTCCTCCTGGCCCTGGGTCAGGAAGCGGACCCGGCACGGCAGCTCGCCGACGGTCGCGAGATACGCCTCGAGACCCCAGATGCGGGCCATGAGCTCGCCCTTGTTGTCACAAGCGCCGCGGGCATACAGGCGGCCGTTGCGGACGGCCGGCTGGTACGGCGGTGTGGTCCAGAGATGCCACGGCGCGGCGGGCTGCACGTCGTAGTGCTGGAGGGCGAGGAGCGTCCGGCCCGTCCCGATCTCGACGACGACGAGCGGCGGATCGCCGGGGTTCGTGACGAGCTCGACGGTGGCCCCGTGTCCGAGGCGGCGGTAGCGATCGGCGACCCAGTCGGCGGCGGCCTGCAGCGCGGCGGGATCGCTCGCCTCCGAGGGGATCGCGCAGAACTCGGCGAGCTCGGCGGTCCACCGGTCGAGGTGGTCGGCGACGTAGCGATCGAAGGCGGTGTAGTCCATGCGACCGTGGACTCCCCTGCTCAGCGAGACGCGCTGGTGGCCTGTTGTCCGGCTCGACGGTGGGCCAGCTCGAACCAGGCCGTCAGCCGATCGAGGTCATGGCCCTCGAGCGTCCTGGGAGCGTAGCGGACCCACTCCGGTCCGCGCGCCGAGGCTGCGGTGTCGGGCGTCTTCAGGGCCGCTGCCGCGATGGCCGGGTCGAGCCGTAGCTCGACGCTCGGGCCGTCGAGCACGGCGAAGGCCAGCGGGCCGCGACTCCAGGTCATCGATCCACCCGAGATGCGGACGCCGACGTCCCCGAGCTCGTTGGCCAGGCCCGTCAGGGTCGCCGCCAGGTTCACGAGCGGCTGGCGTCGAGGACGGCCTCGAGGTCCGAGGCGTGGTCGGCGTAGTGGTCGACGGTCTCGTCGACGAAGAACCGCAGGTGGTCGGCGTGCTTGAGCCAGCGCGACTCCGGGACGACCGTGAGATAGCCGCGGAGCTCGCCAGGAACGGTCCGCAGGCGACGCCGGACCTCGTCCAGCGGCAACGCCCGCCACTCGACCTGGATGTCGAGGTTGAGCTCGTCGCCGCGCTCGTCCCACTCCCGGTCGGAGCGCTCCTTCGTGGCGCTCGTCTCCCCGACCGCCAGCTCGCGGGCGACCGCCAGGGCATTCTCCTGCCACGCCACGAGATGGGCGATGAGGTCCCGGCCCGACCAGTCGTGGGCATCCTCGATCTGTTGCTCCAGCTGGTCGTCGGTCAGGCCGTCGAGGGCCTCGAACGGCCGCCAGGCATCCCGCTCCTCTTCGAGGAACTCGAGGGCATTGAGGTACATGCCGCGATCGTAGACGGCGGGCCGAAACGCGGCTTCGGGGCTGGACGGTCCGAGTAGGCTCTCGCCGTGGCGATCACCGCGCAGGACTACCAGGCCACCGCGCTCACGCGCACCGCCCAGCGCGACGCCGACCCGAACCGGATCGGCATCGTGTTCGTCCACGGCATCGGCACCCAGCAGCCGTCCGAGACGTTCCTGGACTGGTCGAAGCCGATCGTCCGGATCCTGACCACGTGGCGGATCGAGCACGGGTTCACGCCCGACCCGGTCATCAAGTCGGAGTTCTCGTTCAGCGGCAGCTCGCAGCCCTACCTCGAGCTCGACCTGCCCGCGTTCGAGGACCACCCCGGCCGCCGCTGGGTCATCACCGAGGCGTGGTGGGCCGCCCGGCTGCGATCGCCGAGCCTGGGCGACGCGGCGACGTACGTCCGGCATGCCCTGCCCCAGATCTTCGACGGGATCCGCCGCGGCTACCGGCACGCGTTCGCCGCGCTGCAGCCGAAGGTCGACGAGGCGCGCCGGGCGGCGGAGCACGATTCGGGCTATTCGGCCGAGGAGAAGCTGCTGATCCGCCGCGAGCTCGAGCGGCGACGGCTGTACGGCTGGGTCAACGCGTTCGACCAGTTCCAGGTGTGGATGACGCTCCTCGCCTACATTCCGGCGCTCCTCCTGGCGACCTTGCTGCTGCTCGTGTACGCGCCGTTCCGGCTCATCCCGATCAAGGCGATCCAGAACGCCGCGATCCTCAGGACCGCCGACAGCTTCCTCACCGAGTGGTTCGGCGACCTGCCGGACCTCCTCGAGGACCCCGTCCAGGCGGCGAATGTCCGGGCCCGGATCGCGGAGTCGATCGCCCGGCTCCAGGACCAGCTCGGCTGCGGCTCGATCGTCCTCATCGCCCACTCGGGCGGCGCGATCATGAGCTTCACGACCCTCCACGACGATGCCTACCGCGAGCGGCGTGTCGACCGGCTCATGACG
>JBKPRF010000279.1:0-3775 GCA_046734475.1 Chloroflexota bacterium | reverse complement strand
ATCCCGAGGTCTTCAACATCCTCCTCCAGATCCTGGAGGACGGGCAGCTGACCGATGCCAAGGGCCGCCGCGTCGACTTCCGGAACACGATCATCGTCATGACGTCGAACCTCGGCGCGAAGCAGCTCCAGACCAACTCGGCGCTCGGCTTCCGGCCCGTCGTCGACGACGAGGAGGGCCGTCGCCAGTCGAGCTACGAGCTGATGAAGGAAAAGGTCCAGGGCGAGCTGAAGAACAGCTTCCGGCCCGAGTTCCTCAACCGCATCGACGCGACCGTCGTGTTCCGAAGCCTGACCCAGGACGAGATTCGCGAGATCGTCGACCTGATGCTCAAGCGCGTTCGCGACCAGCTGAAGGCCCAGAACATGGGCCTCGACGTCAGCCAGGCGGCAAAGGACCTCCTCATCGAGAAGGGCTGGGATCCGTCGTTCGGCGCGCGGCCGCTGCGCCGCCAGATCCAGAGCCTCGTCGAGGACGTCATCGCCGAGCACCTGCTGCTCGGGAAGTACGAGTCGGGCACGACGATCCTGGTCGACCGCGACCCGGACTCCGACGGCCTGAAGATCAGCGCCGGCGCCCAGGAGTCGAAGACCCCCGTCGAAGTCTCGTAGCCCGGCGGTCGGTCGTGGCCCGGGCCGAGAGCCGCTTCGTCTGCCAGACCTGCGGCGCGTCGTACCTGCGCTGGGAAGGCCAGTGCCGCTCCTGCGAGTCCTGGAACACGCTCGTCGAGACGATCGTGCGCGTCCCCACGAAGGCCGAGGATGCCCGCCGGCCAGGCCGCGGCGCCGCGGCTCGGCCGGTGCTCCCCGCGGCCGACGCGGTCCCCCTCGCCCACGTGGCCGCGCCCGCGGTCCCGCGAACGCCGACCGGCCTCGCCGAGCTCGACAGGGTTCTCGGCGGAGGCCTCGTCGCCGGGTCGCTGGTCCTCGTCGGCGGCGAGCCCGGTGTCGGCAAGTCGACGCTCCTGCTCCAGGTTGCCGCGGGGCTGAGCGGTGCCGCCGACGGCGGCCAGCCGAGCCGGGTGCTGTACGCGTCCGGTGAGGAATCGGCGTCGCAGGTGCGGCTCCGGGCATCGCGTCTCGGGCTGCTGGCGGGCCCGGCAGGCGAGGCGATCGAGGTCCTCGCGACGAGCGATGTCGGCGCGATCGCCGAGCACGCCCGGGCGACGCGTCCGGCCGTGGTGGTCGTCGACTCGATCCAGACGATGACCGTGGACGAGCTCGACGGACCTGCGGGGTCCGTCGGCCAGGTGCGGGAGTCGGCGCTCCGGCTCATGGAGCTCGCCAAGGGCGAGTCGATCGCCGTGATCCTCGTCGGCCACGTGACGAAGGACGGCTCGATCGCCGGTCCCAAAACCCTCGAGCATCTCGTGGACGCCGTCCTCGAGCTCGGCGGCGAGCGCGCCGGCATCCTGCGCCTCGTCCGGGCGACGAAGAACCGGTTCGGGTCGACCGAAGAGGTCGGCGTCTTCGAGCTCGGCGAAGCCGGCCTCACGGAGGTCGCGGATCCGGGACGGGCGTTCCTCGTCGAGCACGAGGGTTCCGCTGCGGGCAGCATCGTGGCCGCAACGCTCGAGGGCAGCCGGCCGCTCCTCGTCGAGGTCCAGGCCCTCGTGGCCCCGGCCGGCTACGGCACACCGGCGCGGCGCGTCTCGGGCGTCGAGCCGAACCGGCTTGCCCTGCTCCTGGCCGTCCTCGGCCGGCGCGCCGGCATCGGCCTCGCGAGCCACGACGTCTATGCCAATCTCGCCGGCGGCCTCGGCGTGTCCGAGCCAGGCCTGGACCTGCCGCTGGCACTCGCCCTGGCATCGTCGCTCCGCGACCGCCCGATCGCTGCCGGGACCGTGGCGGTCGGGGAGGTCGGCCTCCTCGGTGAGCTGCGCATGGTCTCGGGGCTGGAGCGGCGGCTGCGGGAGGCGGCACGCCTCGGGTTCGGCACGGCGATCGTGCCCGCCGGGCGCGGCCGACCGCCGGTCATCCAGGGCCTCCAGGTCGTCGCCGTCGCCACGCTGCGCGAAGCCATCCGGGCTGCCCTCGGCACCGCCGATGTCGCCGTCGGACCGGGCGAACCGGAGGAGTCGCCGAGTTCGCCGGGATCAGCCCGAGTGCTAGGCTGACGCGCGCTCCAAGCGCGCGCCCGTACGCGGGCACCCAGGTAATCCGACCACGAGGTCAGGCTTGATCCGCTACATCCGATTCCTCGGGGCCGCACTCGGCGGCCTCATCGGGATCAGCCTCATCGTCCTGCAGGTCTCGGCGTTCGAGCTTGCCCCCGGCACCGTCGCGCTCGAATTGGCCTGGGTCGTCGCCTGGACGGTCCTCGGCTTCGCGATCCTGCCGTACCTGACGGTCATCCCCGCGACGAATGCCCTCAAGGCGGTCGAGGAGCTGTCGACCGCGGAGTTCGTCACGGCGATCATCGGGCTCTTCCTGGGCTTGCTGCTGGGACTCCTGCTGGGCCTGCCCGCCTCGAACTTCCCGGCGCCGATCGGGACGTTTGCGCCGCTCACGATCTCGCTCTTCCTCGGCTTCGGGATGGTCGGCCTGACCGTCGCGAAGCGGCACGACCTCATCGCCGCCGCCGAGGGCCTCGGCGTGATCAAGCGCCGTGCGGCCGAGGCCGGCCCGGCGGCGGGCGGCACCCACATCCTGGTCGACACGAGCGCGATCATCGACGGCCGGATCGCCGACATCGCCGAGTCCGGCTTCCTGTACGGCACGCTCGTCGTGCCCCGGTTCGTGCTCGACGAGGTCCAGCGCCTGGCCGACAGCGCCGACAACCTGCGCCGGACCCGCGGGCGCCGAGGGCTCGAGATCCTCGGCCACCTGCGCAAGGAGGGCGCCACGCCGGTCATCGTCATCGACGAGGACGTGCCCGGCCTGTCCGAGGTCGACTCGAAGCTCGTCGAGCTGGCAAAGCGCGGCGGCCGGGCCGTGCTCACGAATGACCTGAACCTGAACCGTATCGCGGAGCTCCAGGGCGTCCGCGTCCTCAACATCAACGCGCTCGCCAACGCGATGAAGCCGGCCCTGCTGCCGGGCGAGGAGCTCAAGATCCGGGTCATCCAACCGGGCAAGGACGCCGGCCAGGGTGTCGGCTACCTCGACGACGGGACGATGGTCGTCGTCGAGGGCGGCGCGCGATCGATCGACAACGAGGTCGACGTCACGGTGACTCGAGTCCTGCAGACGGTCGCCGGACGGATGATCTTCGCCCAGCCCCGTCAGGGCTGACGCCATGGCGATCAGCGCGGGTCCGGCGATCCGGGTCGGGATCGGTCGGGACAGCCACCCGTTCGGGCCCGGCGACGGCCTGCGGCTCGGCGGCATCGACATCGACGCGGCGCCGCGCCTCTACGGCCATTCCGATGGAGACGTGGCGCTCCACGCGATCGCCGGCGCCCTGCTCGAGGCCGGCGCCCTCGGCGACCTCGGCCGGCTGTTCCCAGCGGATGCCCGGACCCCACGCGACGTCGCGAGCCGGGGCCTGCTCGAGGCGGTCGTCGGGCTCCTCGCCACCGAGGGCTGGCGGCCGGCGTCCGTCGGCGTCGCGCTGACGGCCGGCAGGCCGTGGCTCGGGCCGCGCCTCGGCGAGATGCGGCAGGCGATCGCCAGCCTCGTCGGGCTCGATCCGTCGGTCGTGTCGGTCGAGGCGTCGACCGGAAACCTCTCGGGCGACGAGGGGGCCGGTCGATCGATCTCGGCCATGGCGATCGCCACGATCGTCCCGATCGGCGGTGAGGCGTGACCCTCAGCCTGCGCGACACGCTCTCGGG
>JBKPRF010000278.1:0-3618 GCA_046734475.1 Chloroflexota bacterium | reverse complement strand
GGTATCGGCCTCGCCGTCGTCCGCGGCCTGTGCGAGGCGATGGGCGGCCGGGCGAGCGCCCGGCCGAGCGACCTCGGCGGACTGGCGGTCGACCTCGACCTGCGCGCGACGACGCTGCCTGCCGACCTCGCCGCCGAGAGCGCCCCACCCGTGACTCCGGTCGCCGGATGAGGCCCGTCGCCGAATGACCGCCGTCGCCGCCGCCCGCCGCGGCGGCCCGACCGTCCTCATCGTCGAGGACGACGCCGAGACACGCGCCGCGCTCGTTCGCGAGCTGAGCCGGCGCGGCTACCGCGTCGACGAGGCCGCCGACGGCCGGACCGCGCTCGTGCGCTGGGCCCAGCGGCGGCCCGACGTCGTGCTGCTCGACCTCGGCCTGCCCGACGTCGACGGCCTCACGATCATCGGCCGGATCCGGCGGGAGTCCACGACGCCGATCGTCATCCTGTCGGGCCGCTACCTCGAGCGCGAGAAGGTCGAGGCCCTCGAGCGGGGCGCCGACGACTACGTGACGAAGCCATTCGGGGTCGACGAGCTTCACGCCCGCCTGCGGGTCGCCGTCCGCCACGCCGCCGGGCCGTCGGGCCAGGGCGACGGCCGGATCGTCGTCGGCCCGCTCGAGTTCGATGCCGGCAGTCACGCCGTCACCGTCGACGGCCGGCCGGTGGAGCTGACGCCGCGCGAGTTCGAGATCCTGCGGGTGCTGCTCACCAACGCCGGCCGGCTCGTGACGAAGGGCCGGCTCCTCCGCGCGGTCTGGGGCAACGCCTACTCGGGCGAGGACAGCTACGTGTATGTCCACGTGAGCCAGCTCCGGCGGAAGCTGGCGGCGGCCGATCCGTCTGGGAGCCTGCGCGACCTCATCGTCACGGAGCCCGGGATCGGCTACCGGATCCGCGAGGCCGAAGGGAGCCCGGAACCTTAGGGGTTCTTTAGACCGGCGAGGCCGGGCGGCCCCGGATTCCTCTTGGCCGGTGGCGCCACGCTCGGGCCGAGATGCCCGAGCCAGAGACGAAGATCGCCAACGCCCAACGGCGGCGCTCGAAACAGCGACAGATCCAGGGCCGCCTGCCCGGCGACCGCCGCGTCCGCGTCGATCGCCCCCACGCCGCGTACTTCCGCTACGCCGCGGAGGGCCAGCTCGTCGCCCGCGAGGCGGCGTCCACACCGCGCACGCAGGCGGGCCGCGCGTTCGCCCGGATCCGCGGCGTCCTCTTCGGCCGGCCGCTGTCCATCCACGAGGACATGGCCGAGCGCCTGTCCAAGACGAAGGCCCTCGCGATCTTCAGCTCCGACGCCATCTCCTCGTCGGCGTACGCGACCGAGGAGATCGTGCGGGTGCTCGTCCTCGCCGGCACCGGGGCGCTCCTCTTGAGCCTTCCGATCGCGATCGCGATCGCACTGCTCCTGGCCGTCGTCTCGACGAGCTATCGCCAGATCGGCAGCGCCTACCCGTCAGGTGGCGGCGCCTACGCCGTCGCCCGGGCCAACCTGCCGATGATCACGGCCCTGATCGCGGCGGGCGCGCTCCTCGTCGACTACGTGATGACGGTCGCGGTCTCGACGGCGTCGGCGGTGGAGCAGGTGATCTCCGCCGTGCCCGCGGCCGAGGACTGGCGCGTCCAGCTCGGCGTGCTCGCGATCGTCCTCATCACGATCGGCAATCTCCGGGGCCTGCGCGAGTCGGGCAACATCTTCGCGATCCCGACGTACCTCTTCGTCGGCTCGGCGGTCCTGATGATCGGGCTCGGGGCCTATCGGATCGTCGTCCTCGGCGAGTCGTCGCCGCCGCCCAGCCCGCTGCCGGGCGCGCCGAACCTCCTGCAGCCGCTCGGCCTCCTGCTGATCGCCCGGGCGTTCGCCTCGGGCTCGGTGGCGCTGACCGGCACCGAGGCGATCACGAACGGCGTTCCGGCGTTCAAGCCGCCGGAATCGCGCAACGCCGCGACAACCCTGACGGCGATGGCGATCCTGCTCGGCGTCCTGTTCGTCGGGATCACGTTCGTCGCCGACCGGTTCGGGATCGTGGCGATCGACGAGCCGGCCACGAAGACTGTCATCAGCCAGGTGGCGGCGCGCGTCTACGGCGACGGCTCGATCTTCTTCTACCTGTTCCAGACCTTCACCGCGCTCATCCTCTTCCTGGCCGCGAACACGTCCTACAACGCGTTCCCGCGTCTCGCCGCGATCCTGGCGAAGGACGGCTACATGCCGCGCCAGTTCAGCTTCCGGGGCGATCGCCTCGCGTTCACCCAGGGGATCGTGGTCCTGAGCGTCGTGGCCATCTCGCTGCTCGTCCTGTTCGGCGGCAACACGACCGCGCTCATCCCGCTCTACTCGGTCGGCGTCTTCATCTCGTTCACGATCAGCCAGGGCGGGATGGTCGTGCACTGGATGCGCGAGCGATCCCGCGGCTGGCAGCGGCGGCTCGCGATCAACGGCACCGGCGCGGTCCTGACCGCCCTGGTCGCGCTCGTGGTGATCGTCGCCAAGGCGCCGCCGTCGCTGCTCGTCGCCGTGATCATCCCGATCCTCGTCGCGATGATGCTGTTCATCCACCGCCAGTACCGCCGGTCGAACGCGGAGCTGGCCGTGCGGGCCGAGGGCGTCCTGCCCGTGCCGCATCGCCAGGAGCGGGTGATCGTGCCGGTGCCGGGGATCGACCGGGCCGTGGTCCAGGCGATCAACGTCGGCCGCTCGATCGCGCCCGACCTGCAGGCCGTTCTCGTTTCGGATGACGACGACGAGATCGCGGACATCCAGGAGCGCTGGGCGCATCAGCTGCCAGAGGTCGACCTGGTGGTCGTCCAGTCGCCGTACCGGGCACTGGTCGGGCCGATGAAGGCCTACCTCGACGTCCTCGACGAGCATTGGCCGTTGGACGCGCCGGCCCCGATCACGTTCGTCGTCATCCCCGAGTACCAGGGCCGGGCCTGGTGGGAGCGGCTGCTCTACAACTGGGCGGGGCGGCGCCTGCGGGCCGCGCTCCTCGGCCGGCCGCACACGGTCACCGTCACCGTGCCGTACAAGCGGGACGCGCCGGCGAACGGTGTTCCGCTGTCGGTGTCGACGAGCCTCGACGCCTGACGGTCAGGCCTCGACGGGGGCAGCGACCGAGTCGGACTGGGCCGCGGCCTCGGCGGCGGCTTGGTCGTCCGTCAGCGTCAGCCCAGACTGCCAGGCCGCCTCATAGCGCTCCGGGCCGAGCAGCCGGCGGGCGTCCGCCAGCGGATCCCCGAGCCGCAGCCACTCGGGCGGCGGGCCGCCACCCAGGCGCTCGCGGATGGCTGCGTTCGCCGCGAGCAGCCGCACGCCCCGCTCGGGCTCGCCGGTCGCGATGAGCACCGCCGCGAGGGCCTGCAGCGGCTCGGTCATCTGGGCGATGTCACCGAGGTCGTGGGTCAGCCGGATCGTCTCGCGGTAATGCCGGGCCGCGTCGTCATGGCGGCCCTGCAGCCGGGCGACCTGGCCGACGGTGTGGTGGCCGACGCCGACCGCCACCGGGTCGCCCGACCGGAGCGCGACCTCGAGACCCTCCTCGAGCGGCCCCCGGGCCGCGTCGAGGTCGTCGGCCATGAAGGCCATGTAGCCCCGGGCCTGGAGGAAGCGGCCGAGGAT
>JBKPRF010000277.1:0-3089 GCA_046734475.1 Chloroflexota bacterium | reverse complement strand
GGATACACCCTCGGCACGAATACGCTGTGGGTGCCGTCGTTCATCCTCCCGAGGTGACCGAGTGATCGTCAAGGGCCGGATCGTCGCGCCCAGCGGGCCCCCGAGCCCGGCCCCCGAGCGGGCCGGCCAGCGGTCCCTCTGGGCCTTCAACGGCTCGACCGCGGCGTATGCGCTCATCGGCGGCGCGCTGTACGGCGTGCTCGGGCTGATCCTGTACCGGGTCGGGCCGGCGACGGTCCGGCCGGGTTTCGCCCTCGTGCCGTTCATGGGCTTCGCGTTCGGGCCGATCGTCGGCTTCGCCAGCGGGTTCATCGGCCAGGGCGTCCTCGAGCAGCTCGGCGGGATCTCGCCGGAGACGTCGTGGATCCATGGCGTGGCGAGCGGCCTGACCGGCCTCATCGCAGGCCTGGCGCCGCTCTACCTGCCACGTCTGACACGCGGGACCCTGCTCCAGCGCTCGGGGGCGGGGGCTGTTGCGGCGGTGTTCGGTGCGTTCGCCGGCGGGCTCGTCGCCTTCTTCCAGGGCAACGGTGCCAGCGTCGGCGACCTGTTCCTGGCGAGCTATCTGCCGATCGCGCTGGTCAACGCGGCGATCGGGGCCGTGCTCGCGCCGATCCTCGTCTACGCCTGGGATCCGCTGTCCGAGGCGATCGCAAGCTAGCTCTCCCCGCGATCAGCTCGGGCTCGGCAGCGGCGAGGCGGCCGGCGGTGGGCTCGGGCTCGGTGGATTGTTCTCGTCGACGACCGCGCCGGGCAGGATCGTGAGGACCCAGCCCAGCTCGAGCCGGTTCGGCTTGTAGCCCGGCGACTCCGGATCCAGCGAGGGGTACATCCCGCGGCTCCACCAGGCGATGCTGCGGGCGGTCGTGTGGAATGTCGTGGCGATCGTCGACAGCGAGTCGCCGACCTGGACCGTGTAGCCGACGAACGTCGGCGCCGGGCTCGGCGTGGGCCGGGTGAACGTCGGCTCCGGCGGCGTCGGGGTGGGGCTCGGCGGGGGAGTGACGACGGCGCCCGCCGGATGCGAGGGCTGATACGAGAAGAACGACAGGTCCAGGTCGATCCGC
Source organism: Chloroflexota bacterium (assembly GCA_046734475.1). Classification (GTDB taxonomy): domain Bacteria; phylum Chloroflexota; class Limnocylindria; order Limnocylindrales; family CSP1-4; genus UBA5189. Next base: position 2,022 of record JBKPRF010000277.1, on the reverse strand, counting down.
GGCGGGCTCACGAGGCCGACGGCGACCGCGGTGGCCCCGACGAGCGCCAGGACGGCGACCAGGAGCGAGGCGGTCAGCCATGGCGAGGCCAGTCGATCTCGAAGGCGCATGTGGCGAGTGTGACGAGCGAGCCGGTCCTGTCTGTAGCGCGAACGTCAGGCGGCGAGCGCCGGTGACGCGGTCAGGCGATTGCCGCCAGCGGATCGATCGGGGTCGGCGTCTGGAGCGTCATGGTCCCGGCGAGCGCGAGGCCCTCGGCCGCGGTCGCCACCCGGCCACCCCCGGAGCGCTTCGCGACGAAGCAGGCCCGATCGGCGGCGAGCAGGACCTCCTCGGCGGTCACGCCGTCCTTGGGGTAGGAGGACGTGCCCGCGGAGGCCTCGAGGTGGCGGGCCCGGCCGCGCCAGCTCGAGCCCGGCCCGACGACCGACGCGACGGCCGATCGAACGCGTTCGGCGATCGGCCCCACCTCGTAGTTGTCGGTCCGGGGCAGGAGGACCGCGAACTCGTCACCGCCGTAGCGGAAGACCGAGTCGGTCTCGCGGCTGGCGGCCACGATCGCGTCGGCGACCTGGCGCAGGAGCCGGTCGCCGGCCTGGTGACCGAGCCCGTCGTTCACGCCCTTGAACCGGTCGAGGTCGAGCATGACGAGGCTGAACGTCTCGTCGGCGGCGATGAGCTGGTCCATCTGCTCGCCGAACGTGCCGTGGTTGTAGAGGCCGGTCAGGACGTCGGTCTGGGCCCGCCGCTCGATGGCCTGGTGCGTCTCGGCGTTCTGGAGCCCGATCGAGACCTGCGCGGCGAACAGCTGGACGAGCTCGAACTCGTCCTCGGTGAAGACCCGGCCCTCGCCGAGCCGCTCGACCGTCAGCACGCCGATCGCGCCCTGCCGGTCGCGGAGCGGCACCGCGATCAGTGAGCCGGCGTCCGGCTTGTTGTCGCGCGACAGCACCCGCTCGTCGGTCGACTCGTCGAGGACCAGCTGCGGCGTGTTGTGCTCGACGACCCACGTGGCGAGCCCGGTCTCGCCCGGCAGCCACGGCTCGAGGAACCAGTCCGCGTCGGTGCCGCGGGCGCTCATCGGCATCAGCGTGCCGGTCGCAGGATCGACGAGCTCGATCGCGACGTTGTCCGAGCCGACGAGGTCGCCGAGGCGGGCCGCCGTCGTCTCGAGCAGCTCGCGGACGTCGAACGTCGTGAGCAGCGACTCGGTCAGCCGCATGAGCTCGCGCTGACCGCGGACCTTCTGCTCGAGCGCGGCCGACTTCTCCCGAAGCTGCTCGGTCGCATCGGCATTGGCCATCGCCTGCGCGGCGAACGACGCGTAGATCTCGAGGAGCCGCAGATCGTCCTGGCGGAACTGGCGGAGGCCAAGCTTGGAGAGGACGAGCACGCCGAGGACCTCGTCCTCGAACAGCATCGGGGCCAGGAGCATCGACTCGTCGAGCTCGGGGTCCGTGCCGGCGATCGTGTTCGTTCGGGGGTCCTCGTCGGCGTCGTCGAGGAGCTGCGCGATCCGGTGCTCGGCGACCCAGCCCGTGATGCCCTGGCCCCACTGGACGAGGAGCAGCTCGGGCGTCTCGTCGACGTACTCGCCGACCCGGCCGAGCATCGCGACCGGGACGAGCGCCCGATCGGTCTCGCGGACCCGGTAGACCCGGACGTTGTGGTAGTCGATCAGCTGGCGGAGCTCGGTCGCGATCGCTTCGCCGATCTCGTGGACGCTCGTGAGCCGGCTGAGGCGCGTGCCGAGGGCCTGGATCGACTGGAGCTGCGCCGCCCAGCTCGCGAGCTGGGCGTAGTTCCGGGCGCCCTTGATCGCGACGCTGGCCTGGGTCGCGAGCGCGGCCATCGTCTCGAGCTCGTCGTCCGACCAGGGGTGCGGCTTGTCGTGATAGACGCCGAGCAGGCCGAGCGGCTCGGGCGAGTCGCCGTCGAGGAGCGGCGTCAGGCAGGCGGTGTCGAAGCCCTCCTGGATGACGGCAGCGCGGAGCGCCCCGACGCGCGGGTCGTTCGGATAGC
>JBKPRF010000276.1:0-6402 GCA_046734475.1 Chloroflexota bacterium | reverse complement strand
GTCCATCTGGGCGGCGCCGGTGATCATGTTCTTGATGTAGTCGGCGTGGCCCGGGCAGTCGACGTGGGCGTAGTGGCGCTTGTCGGTCTCGTACTCGACGTGGGCGATCGCGATCGTGATCCCGCGCTCGCGCTCCTCGGGCGCGTTGTCGATCGACTCGAAGGCCCGGTACTCGGCCTCGCCCTTGAGCGACAGGTACTTCGTGATCGCCGCGGTGAGCGACGTCTTGCCATGGTCGATGTGGCCGATCGTGCCGATGTTCACGTGCGGCTTGGTGCGCTCGAACTTCTTCTTGGCCATCCCGGTACCTCTCCCTAGCCGACCTTGGACTTGGCGACGAGCTCCTGGGCGAGATTGCCCGGGACCTCGGCGTAATGCGAAAGCTCCATCGAGTAGCTGGCCCGGCCCTGGGTCATCGACCGCAGCTCCGTGGCGTAGCCGAACATCTCCGCCAGCGGGACGAAGGCCCGGACGACCGTCGTGGTCCCGCGCTGCTCCGTCGCCTCGATCTGGCCGCGGCGGCTGTTGATGTCACCGATCACGTCGCCCATGAAGTCCTCGGGCATCGTGACCTCGACCCGCATCATCGGCTCGAGGACGACCGGGCTGGCCTTGCCGACCGCGTCCTTGATCGCCATCGACGCGGCGATCTTGAAGGCCATCTCCGACGAGTCGACCTCGTGGTACGAGCCGTCGAACACGGTCGCCCGGACGTCGACCATCGGATAGCCGGCATAGATGCCCGTGTCGAGCGCCTCGCGGATGCCCTGCTGGACCGCCCGCATGAACTCGCGCGGGATCGCCCCGCCGACGATCTTGTCGACGAACTCGAAGCCGCTGCCCTTGGCGATCGGCTCGACGTTGAGGACGACGTGGCCGAACTGGCCCTTGCCGCCGGTCTGGCGCTTGAACAGGCCGTTGCCGTCCGCCGCGCGGCGGATCGTCTCGCGGTAGGACACCTGGGGCCGGCCGACGTTGGCCGCGACCTTGAACTCGCGGATCATCCGGTCGACGATCACGTCCAGGTGCAGCTCGCCCATCCCCGCGATGAGCGTCTCGCCGCTCTCGGGATCGGTCTTGACCCGGAACGTCGGATCCTCCTCGGCCAGACGCTGGAGGGCGACGCCCATCTTGTCCTGGTCGACCTTCGTCTTGGGCTCGATCTTCACCTCGATGACCGGCTCCGGGAAGTTGATCGACTCGAGCAGGATCGGGTGGTCGGGGTCGCACAGGGTGTCGCCGGTGAACGTCTCCTTCAGGCCGACGATCGCCCCGATGTCGCCGGCGTAGACGACGTCCATCTCCTCGCGGTGGTTGGCGTGCATCTCCAGGACGCGGCCGACCCGCTCCTTCTTGCCCTTCGCGCTGTTCAGGATGTAGGAGCCGGCCTTGAGCGTGCCCGAGTAGACCCGGAAGAACGCCAGCTTGCCGACGAAGGGGTCGGCGGCGATCTTGAAGGCGAGGGCCGCGAACGGCTCCTTGTCGTCGACCGTCCGGACGATCTGCTCGTCGGTGCCCGGCTTGACGCCGATCGTCGGCGGGACGTCGAGCGGCGAGGGCAGGTACTCGGTGACCGCGTCGAGCATGGGCTGGATGCCCTTGTTCTTGAGGGCCGAGCCGGTGAGGACCGGGACGAACTTCGACTGGAGGGTCCCGAGGCGAAGGCCGTGCCGGATCTCGGCCTCGGTCAGGGCCTCGCCCTCGAGGTACTTGTGGGTGAGCGTGTCGTCGACCTCGGCGACCGCCTCGATGAGCTTCTCGCGGTGCTTGTCGGCTTCGGGCTGGAGCTCGGCCGGGATGTCGACGACGTCGATCTTCGAACCGAGGTCGTCGCGGTACAGGATCGCCTTCATCGCGATGAGGTCGACGACGCCCTGGAACGTGTCCTCGCGGCCGATCGGGATCTGGATCGGCACGGGCCGGGCGCCGAGGCGGTCGACGATCATGTCGACGCAGCGCCAGAAGTCGGCGCCCGTCCGGTCGAGCTTGTTGATGAAGCAGATCCGCGGCACCGAGTAGCGGTCGGCCTGGCGCCAGACCGTCTCGGACTGGGGCTCGACCCCGGCCACGCCGTCGAAGACGACGACCGCGCCGTCGAGCACACGGAGGCTCCGCTCGACCTCCACCGTGAAATCCACGTGCCCGGGCGTATCGATGATGTTGATCTTGTGATCGTTCCAGTAGCAGGTCGTTGCCGCGGCCGTGATGGTGATGCCCCGCTCCTGCTCCTGGGGCATCCAGTCCATCGTCGCCGCGCCTTCGTGGACCTCGCCGAGCTTGTAGATCTTCTTGGTGTAGAAGAGGATCCGCTCGGTCACGGTCGTCTTGCCCGCGTCGATGTGGGCGATGATCCCGATGTTCCGCGTCTTCGCCAGCGGAACCTGCCGTGTCACGTCAGTCTCCCCCGGCCTACCACTTGAAATGGCTGAAGGCCTTGTTGGCCTCGGCCATCTTGTGGGTGTCCTCGCGCCGCTTGACCGCGGCGCCGAGGCCGTTCATCGCGTCGACGAACTCGGCCGCGAGCTTCTCGCTCATGCTCTTGCCGTTGCGCTTGCGGGCCGACTGGACGAGCCAGCGGACGCCGAGCGACAGGCGCCGATCGCCACGGATCTCCACGGGGACCTGGTACGTCGCGCCGCCAACTCGGCGAGGCTTGACCTCGATGATCGGCGTGGCGTTGCGGAGAGCGGCCTCGAGCACCTCGAGCCCGGGGCGCTTGGCCGATGCCTCGGCCCGGGCGAGGGCCTGGCGGAGGATGCGCTGGGCGAGGTGGCGCTTGCCGTCCTTCATGAGCTTGACGTGGAAGCGGGCCGTCGTCCGGTTGACCGGGATCTGCTCGTACTTCGTCTTGCGGGCGATGCTGGCGCGGCGGGGCATCTAGCGGCTCCCGACCGACGGCGCGGCCTTGGCGCCGTACTTGCTGCGACCCTGCTTGCGGTCGCGGACGCCGGCGGCGTCGAGGGTGCCCCGAATGATGTGGTACTTGACCGAGGGCAGGTCCTTGACCTTGCCGCCGCGGACGAGGACGACCGAGTGCTCCTGGAGGTTGTGGCCGATCCCCGGGATGTAGGCCGTGACCTCCATCTGGTTCGTCAGGCGCACGCGGGCGATCTTGCGGAGCGCCGAGTTCGGCTTCTTGGGCGTCATCGTCCGGACCTGCAGGCAGACACCCCGCTTCTGGGGCGCGCCCGGGATCGCCACCTGGCGCTGGCGCAGGCTGTTCCAGTTCTTGCGCATGGCAGGAGCCTTGATCTTCCCGATCTTGGCCCTGCGGCCGTGGCGCACGAGCTGGCTGATGGTTGGCACGAAGACGCTACTCCCTGGAGCTATTGCAACTGGTGGTCGGGTCGCGGTGGTGAGCACCGCTGACCGCCGGTCCGAGGTCGGACGGACCCCGGGGACACGAAGGCGGAGTGTAGCAATCGGCCGAACGGAGTGTCAAAGCCCGGACCGGGCCGGCGGCCCGGGCTCGTGGGTCAGGCGGACTCGGGTCCGTCGTCCTCCCCGGCATCCTCGCCGGCGTCGCCGCCCGCGTCACCGAGGAACGGGTTGAAGCCCTCGTCGTCCGCGGCTCGCTCGCCGACGGCGTTCTGGACGAGCGCCATCGCCTCCTCGTCCTCGGCGGGCCGGCCATCGCCGGCCTCCAGGAACGGGTTGTAGGCCTCGCCGCCCTCGTCGAGCGCCTCGCCGGCGAGGGCCTCGATGGCCGCCCGGCGCTCGCGCTCCTTGCGGGCCGCGATGTTCGCCGGCGCCCCGGACCCGGCCGGGATGAGCTTGCCGATGATGACGTTCTCCTTGAGCCCGATCAGGTGGTCCTTGGCGCCGTTGATCGCCGCCTCGGTGAGCACCCGGGTCGTCTCCTGGAACGACGCCGCCGCCAGGAAGCTCGAGGTGTTGAGCGATGCCTTCGTCACGCCGAGCAGGACGGTCTGCGCCGTCGCCGGCTCACCGCCCTCGGCGAGGACGCGGTTGTTGACCTCCTCGAAGTCGAGGCGGTCGATCAGCTCGGTCGGCAGCAGCTCGCTGTCGCCCGGCTGGTCGATCCGGACCTTCCGGAGCATCTGGCGGACGATGATCTCGATGTGCTTGTCGTTGATCGTGACGCCCTGGCTCCGGTAGACCTTCTGGACTTCCTTGACCAGGTAGCGCTGGACCGCGTCGCGGCCGCGCGTCTCGAGATACTCCTGCGGGTTGATCGGCCCGTCGGTGATCGCATCGCCGGCGCGCACGAGCTGGGCGTCCTCGACGAGCAGCCGGGCGTTGTGCGGGATCGCGTACTCGCGCGGGACGACGTCCTCGGCCCGGACGACCCAGCCGTCGCCGGTCTTGGCGATGAAGCCATCGACCGCGGCCGTGACGTCCGCGCCGCCCTCGACACGGGCGACCGGCTGGCCGGCATGGACGAGGTCGCCGGCCGCGGCCAGCAGCTCCGCCCCCTTGGGCAGCATGATCGCCGAGTCGAACGACTCGCGGCTCGTGACCTTGACCTTCGTGCCGGTCTCCGACCGGATGATCTCGACGGAGCCGTCGATGTGGCTGATTTCGGCCTTGCCCTTGGGGACTCGGGCCTCGAACAGCTCCTCGACGCGGGGCAGGCCGGCCGTGATGTCGAGTCCGGCCACACCACCGGTGTGGAATGTCCGCATCGTGAGCTGGGTGCCCGGCTCGCCGATCGACTGCGCGGCGATGATCCCGACGGCCTCGCCGACGCCGACCGGCTCGCCGGTGGCGAGGTTCCGGCCGTAGCAGCGACGGCAGACACCGAAGCGAGCCTCGCAGGTCAGCGGTGACCGGACGAGGACCTCCTCGATCCCGGCCGCCTCGAGCTTCAGGGCGATCTCCTCGGTGATCATCTCGTTGCGATCGACGAGGAGGGCTCCGGACGTGGCGCCCTTGCCCTTGGCGCCCTTGGCGGGCGTCTCGTACATCGGCGCGGCCGCGAGCCGGCCCACGAGCCGCTTGCGGAACTCGTCGAGCACGGTCCGCTTCGTCGTGTCGTCGGTCGCCGGCCAGGTGGCGCCGGTCATGTCGGCCGTGTCGACCGCCGTGATCCAGCTGCCCTCCTCGGTGCCGCAGTCCTCGTCGCGGGTGATGACATCCTGGGCGACGTCGACCAGACGCCGGGTCAGGTAGCCCGAGTCCGCGGTCCGGAGGGCGGTGTCGGCGAGGCCCTTGCGGGCGCCGTGGGTCGAGATGAAGTACTCGAGGACCGACATGCCCTCCCGGAAGTTGCTCCGGACCGGCACGTCGATGATCCGACCCGATGGGTCGGCCATGAGACCGCGCATCGCGCCGAGCTGGCCGATGTTGCCCTTGTTTCCGCGGGCCCCCGAGTCGGTCATCATCCGGAGGGCGTTGTCCTCCGGCAGGGCGGCCATCATCGCGCCGGAGATCTCGGTCGTCGTCCGCTGCCACAGCTCGACCACCTGCTCGTAGCGCTCGTCCTCGGTGATGAGGCCGCGCTGGAACTGGCCGTCGATGTCGGTGACCGCCTTGTCGGTGTCGGCGAGGCGCTTCTCCTTGTCGTCGGGCGTGACGATGTCCCACAGGCCGATCGTCATGCCGCCGCGGGTCGCGAACTGGAAACCGACGCTCTTGATGCCGTCCACGAGGTGGGCGGTCTCCTCGGGCCCGAGCAGCCGGTAGCACTCGTCGACGAGGCGCTTGAGGTCGGCCCGCCGCATCTCGCGGTTGGTCAGCTCGGTGAACCGCAGCCGATCCGGCACGATCTCGTTGAAGATGATCCGGCCGACGGTCGTCCGGAGGCGCCGCGGGCGGAGCTCGCCTGCCGCCTCGTCCCAGGCCCGGGCGACGACGTCGATCGGCTGGTGCAGCCCGATCTTCGCGTCGCGCTTGACGGCCTTGGCCTCCTTGCCGTCGCCCTCGCCGATCCGCCGGCCGACCGTGTCGAGACCGCGGGCCGTGAGGTCGTAGGCGTAGAGCGCCTCGTCCTCGTCGCCGAAGACACGGACGTGCTTCGACGAGCCGGACTGGGGATCCATCGTGAGGTAGTAGCAGCCGAGGACCATGTCCTGGGTCGGCGCCACGACCGGCGTGCCGTCGGCCGGCGACAGCAGGTTCGCCGTCGACAGCATCATGGTCCGGGCCTCTTCCTGGGCGGCCGACGACAGCGGCACGTGGACCGCCATCTGGTCGCCGTCGAAGTCGGCGTTGAACGCCTGGCACACGAGCGGATGGATCTGGATCGCCGAGCCCTCGACGAGGATCGGCATGAACGCCTGGATGCCGAGGCGGTGGAGGGTCGGGGCGCGGTTCAGCAGGACCGGATGGTCCTTGATGACCTCCTCGAGCACGTCCCAGACCTCGGGCCGGACGCGCTCGACGATGCGCTTCGCGCTCTTGATGTTGTGGGCGAAGCCCTTCTCGACGAGCTGGCGCATG
>JBKPRF010000275.1:0-10020 GCA_046734475.1 Chloroflexota bacterium | reverse complement strand
TTCCTTCATAGGTCTCGTGGGCTCGGAGATGTGTATAAGAGACAGGTCTCGGCCCAGCCGGACATCACCGTCGGGTCGTCGGCGGCGACCGCTGTCGCGAGGCGGTTCACGATCGCGTGGAGGTCGGCGAGGAGCTCGCGCAGGCGGAGCTCGTCGTAGCGGTCGCGGAACGTCGGATCCGCATCGACCGCGGCTTCGAGGGCCCGAGCCGCGACCCGCTCGGCGGCTGTCCGGAGCGATGCCGCCTCGGCCGGATGGCCCGCGGTCTCGTCGAGGGGCGGCAGGCCCAGGCTGGGGTGGCTCACGGCGGCGAGTCTAGCGTGGCCCTCGGTGGCTAGCATTCCCCGCGAGGTGACCGTGGACAGCCCTGACGCGGCTCCAACGCTGCGCTACCGACGGCCGACCGAGGCCGACTACGTCCCGATCGTTCGGGTCGTCGACGACTGGTGGGACGGCCGCTCGATGGCCGTCCTGCTGCCACGACTCTGGCTCCAGCACTTCACCGGCACGTCCTGGATCGCCGAGACCGTGGACGACGCCCGACTCGCCGGCTTCCTCATCGGCTTCATGTCGCCCGACCAGCCGGCGGTCGCGTACTGCCACATGATCGCGACGAACCCGAACCTGCGACACCGCGGCATCGGTGGCGAGCTGTACGAGCGCTTCTTCGCCGATGCCCGGGCGGCGGGCAGGACGCGGGCGGTCGCCGTGACATGGCCGGGGAACAGGGCGTCGCTGGCGTTCCACGAGGCGCTCGGCTTCCGGCTCGAGATGGGGCCGGGCACCCAGAATCTCTATGGAACACCGGCCTACCCGGCGTACGATCACGACAGGGAGGACCGCGCCGTGCTGGTCCGCGCGATCTGATCGGGGGAGCCCAGGTCCCATGCGCAGCCTCGCCATCCGGCTCGGCATCCTTGTCGCCATCGGTGTCGTCGCACTGATCGTCCGGCCGTACCTGACCGGCAACGCCGGCCAGCTCAACGTCGGCGAATGCTTCGACCTGCCGGCAGGCGCGGCCGAGACGGTCGACGACGTCCAGCACCACCCGTGCACCGACGCCCACTTCGCCGAGGTCGTCTTCGTCGGCGACTACTCCCCCAGCGGCGGTACCTACCCGACCGAGGACGCGTTCCAGCAGTTCTTCGTCGACCAGTGCGTGCCGGCCTACAACACCTACACCGGCAGCGACATCCTGACGAGCTCCGACATGGACATGGGCTTCTTCTATCCGACGTCGGATGGCTGGGGCAAGGGCGACAAGAAGGTCACCTGCTACGCCTACAAGACCCCCGAGGGCACGACGATGAACGCCTCTATCAAGAAGTAGGCGTCTCCCCGACGAACGGCATCCGCAGCCGATCGGCCGCGTCGAGGCTCATTTGCAGGACCGCCGTCTTGGCCGCGGCCACCTCCCGGACATAGGGCCCTTCTTCCTCGGGCGTCATCGGCCGCCCGCGAACGATCGATTTCGGCCGCCCGACCTGGAGCCAGGCCAGGTGGTAGCGGTCCATCCGGCCCCACGCCTCCGCCAGCAGGTCGTCGGAGAGCTGCAACCAGACCTGCAGCCCGGCGAGGCTCGGGTCGGGGCTGGCGCTCAGCCGTTCGCCGTCGTCGATGAGGCGGCGGGTCCGGGCGATGAGCTCGTCGCGGGTCATGCCCGGCGCCGTCAACCCGCGAGCCTGGCGATGAACGCCTCGCGGGCTGCTCGAGCCCGCAGGGTCCACGGCCCGGGCAGTCCCGCACCGATCGGCACGCCCTCGAAGCGGGTGACGGGCAGGATGCCGGCGACGCTCGACGAGAGGAACGCCTCATCGGCCTCGGCCAGGTCGCGAGACGTGAGCCACGCCTCGCTGGTCCGGAGGCCGGCGCCCGACGCCCAGCCGACGATCCAGCTGCGGGTCGTGCCGGGCAGGATCGCGCAGGCCAGCGCCGGGGTTGCGAGCTCGCCGCCTCGGATCAGGAAGACATTGGCCGATGTCGCCTCGGACAGATGGCCGTCGATCGTCAGGAAGATCGCGTCATCGGCGCCGGCCCGGCGGGCCTCGAGCCGGGCGTAGACGTAATCGGCGCGGCTCGTCGTCTTGAGGGCGGCGAGGGGGTTCTCGGGATCGCGGCGAACGGCGCTCGCGACCAGGTGCAGGCCCTGGTTGAGATGATCCTCAGGCGGCGGCCCGACCGGCCAGGCCTGGATCGCGATGGTCGGCGGGGGCGGGTCGCCCTGCGGCAGGAGGCCGCGAGCGAGATACGCGCCGCGAGTGACCGTGATCCGGACCGACGCGTCGCCCTGCGGACCGGCGAGGCCTTCGGCCTCGAGCAGCTCGCCGATGCCGGCCGTGATCGCGGACTCCGCTCCGTCGTCGAGCTCGATCCCGAGTCCCGCCGCCGATGACCGGAGGCGGGCAAGGTGCTCATGCAGCTCGGCGGCTGTGCCGCCACGGGCCCGGAGCGTCTCGAAGACACCGTCGCCGAGCTGGAACCCGCGGTCGAACACGGAGAGGTGTGGCTCGTCGGCTGCCCGCAGCCGGCCGTCGAGCCAGATCGACCGCGGGCCCGACCCGGTCCCGGCACCGTGGCCGTTCACGACGGCAGCTCGACGCCGCCGATCGCACCGAGCGGTCCGCGGGCCTTGTCGATCGTCTCCTGCCACTCGGCCGCGGGGTCGCTGCGCCAGGTGATGCCGCCGCCGACGTGGAGGGTCAGGCGCGAGCCGTCGGCGACGAACGATCGGATCAGGATGCTCGTCTGCATCGCGCCGTCGGGGCCGATCCAGCCCGCCGATCCCGTGTATGGACCGCGCCGGACCGGCTCGAGGGTCTCCAGCAGCTGCATCGCCCGGATCTTCGGAGCGCCGGTGATGGAGCCGCCGGGGAACGCCGCCGCGAGCAGGTCGAACGGGTCGCGGCCCGGCCCGAGACGCCCCGTCACGGTGCTGACCAGGTGCTGGACCGCCGCGGTGCGCTCGAGCCGGCAGAGACGTGGCACCCGCACGCTGCCCGGCGCGCACACCCGACCGAGGTCGTTGCGGAGGACGTCCACGATCATCACGTTCTCGGCGCGGTCCTTGGCTGAGGTCAGCAGCTCCCGCGCGAGCCGGCGATCGTCGGCGCGGTCGCGGCCACGGGGGCGCGTGCCCTTGATCGGGTCCGTCGCGACGCGACCTGACGAGGTCACCGCCAGGAAGGGCTCGGGTGAGGCCGAGGCGATCGCCCGGCGGCCACTGCCGTCGAGGGGCAGGAACGCCGCGAACAGCGCCGGATCGCCGGTCCGCAGTCGGCGGTACACCGGCCATGGATCGCCACCGAATGGTGTCTCGAGGCGGCGCGTCAGATTGGCCTGGTAGATCTGGCCGTCCGCGATCGCCGTCCGGACGCGCTCGACCCCGGCCTCATAGGCGCCCCGATCGAGGTTCGAGTGGAGGGTCGGCGCGTCGAGCTCATCCTGGCCTCGGGCCGCGGCACGGCCGAGCGTCGCCCTCGGCGCCGGGGTCGCGAGCAGCGCTCGGACCTCGGTCAGGCGACGATCGAGCTCGCGGGCGTCCCGGTCGAACGCCCGGCCCCCGAGCCACCACCGGCCGGAGCGACGGTCGTGGGCGAGGACCCAGTCGTGGAGCTGCAGCCGGAGGAGCGGCAGTGCCTGGTCGTCGACGGCGATCTCCGGCAGGCGTTCGAGGCGGCGCCCGAGGTCGTACGACAGCCAGCCCACGAACCCGCCGAGGAAGCGAGGGCTCGCGCCCGCGCCGCCGTCGTCCACAGGCGTCCCCGCCGCGAGACGTCCGAGCAGGCGCCGGGCGGCTGCGAACGGATCCGGGCCATCGTCCGGCCGGTCGACGACCGCGATCGGATCTGCCGTCACGTAGCTCCAGATCGCGTTCCGCCCCGGACGCGCACTCTCGAGGAGCGAGAGGCCGCCGAGTGGCCGGAGAACCTCGGCGACGTCCATCGGCGAGCGCCCGTCCAGCTCGGCCAGGCGCTCCAGCCGAACCGTCGCCGCGGGCGCGGTCAGCGTCATCGATCAGCCCTCGCCGGCGAGCCGGTCACGCCGGCTGAAGCTCGCCAGGACCTCGCGGCACCGGCGGAGCTCTCGCTCGAGCTGGCGAACGATCCAGGGATCGACCCGCGTCGAGTCCTCGATCAGGACCGTCGCGCCGGCCGGGCCGTCCTCGAGGACGATGCCGGTCGTGTTCCGGTAGTCGGTCATCCAGTTGGCCTGGAGCTGCAGCAGCGCGTCGGTGACGACTCGCCGCTCGAAGAGCCAGTCGCGGTACATGCCGTTCAGGCGGTCGACGAGCGCGTCAACGGCCAGGGGCCGGCCGCGTGGGAGCCGGGCGACGAGATCGATGACGCGGGCGGTGGCGAACGGGTCGCCCGACTCGGCGACCACCGGCGGCTGGGGGGCCTCGATTGGGAGGCCGGCCGGCGCGGGCCGCAACGGCTCGAGCTCGCGGGGATCGGGCACGGCCCGAGTGTCGCACGAGGCGCCCGTAAGGTAGGCCGCCCGTCGGCGCCCGAATCTTTGAGGTAGGCGCGCCTGGATTTCGCTCCTCCTGCCCGATGGCGGGGTCGCGGTTTAGCCCGAATGTGGGTCCTGTCGCCGGACAGGACGGCGGGACACCAAAGGAGCGATCAGATGCATCCCGACACCATGTACGAGCTGGCGAAGCTGCGCATCGCCGAGGACCTCCGCACGGCCGAGCACGAGCGCCTGGTCCGCCAGGCCGGCGCCGAGAAGCGCCCGAGCATCGACGCCGCCCGGTTCCGGCAGCGGGTCGCCAAGCTCTTCGGCCAGGGCTGGCCGAGCACTCGGCCCGCCGGGGCCTGACCCCATCGGCGGCCGGCCCTTCTCAGTGCCGGACCGGGGCCGGCCGCCGTCTCCGATCACCCCGCCCGGGAGTCGCTCCTCCGACTCCCGGGCATCCGCTTGTCCGGCGCCGAAAATTCGATGCGCCACAGCCCGGAGCGCGCAGTACGATCCGGCCCGATGCACCAGCAGATCCGCATGGTCGTCCCGACCGGGTCGCCCCAGGACGTGCGGAAGCCGCTCAAGGTCCTCGCGGACAACGGCATCAATGCCGTCGCGGTCGGCGGCAGCGCCCTTGAGCATGGCGGCGAGCTGGCGATCACCGTCAGCCACGAGCAGCACGAGCAGGCGCTCAGCCTGCTGCAGCCATTCCGGCCGAAGGTCGTCGAGGTGAAGGTCTGCTGGCTCGTCCCCGATCAGCCCGGCCAGCTTCTCGCCTGCGTCGAGGAAGCGCGCGGCGACGAGAAGTGGGCGAACAAACGGCTGCGAGACATCACGATCGGGACGGAACGGGACGACGACGGCCGCATCCCGATCCAGCTGTACTTCGAGGGCGCTCGCTGACCCCTGGGCTCGGAGCCCTCGCCCGCTAGGTTCGCCGGCCCTGTCGCTCCGCCACCATCGCCGCTTCGACGCGGTTCGAGACGCCGAGCTTGTCGAGGATGTGGGTCACGTGGACGGCGGCCGTCTTGCGGCTGATGAACAGGCGCTCGCCGATCTCGCCGTTCGACAGGCCGGCGACGAGCAGCTCGAGCACCTCGAGCTCGCGGCTCGAGAGGCCGGCCATCGGGCCCGACGCACCCGTCTCCACCGCCGCTGGTTCGGCGGCTCCCGCGAGGTGCACCCGGGCCCGGCGGGCGAGGCGCTCGATCGCCCCCGCCAGCGGCGCGGCACCGAGCGCCGTCGCGGTGCCATGGGCGCTCGTCAGGGCCGGGCCGACCTCGGCTTTCACGCCCCGGCGGCGCAGCTCGGCCTCGGCCCAGCGCCACGCCGCCTCCGCCCGACGATATGGATCGCCGGCGGCAGTCCAGGCGTCGAGGGCGGTCGCCCAGGCCTCCGCCTCCGCCCCGGTGTCATCGCCGAGTCGGGCCCGCTCGGCCATGGCTGAGCGGAGCCAGGCATGCGTGGAGCCGCCGAACGATCGTCCGTCCAGCTCGGCGAGGCGCTTGGCGAGGCGCTCGGTCGTGCTCGGTCGGCCGTCGGGCGACCAGCGGGCATCGGCCGCCGCCCGGAACCCGAGGGCCAGGAGCGGCGCGGTCCAGATCACGTCGTCGAGCCCTTCCAGCGCCAGCAGCCCGTCTTCGACGGCCGCGCCGGCGTCCCGCGCCCGCTCGCCGAGGATCGCGACCTCGGCCTGGATCGCCGCAACCTCGGCCGCGACATCGGTGTCGAGGTCGGCGAGCGTGATCGTCGCCAGGAGGCGGGCAGCTTCGGCCTGATCGCCGCGGAGCGCGGCCAACCGCGCGAACACCCCGCGGAGCCAGGTCGTGCCCTCGCCCGCCGAATCGAGCTCGAACGCCGTCCGCATCGTCGTGGCGGCTTCGTCCCATCGCCCGAGGCGGGTCAGCGTCTCGCCGAGGAGTGCCGCGAGATCGAGCCCGAATCGACGTTCGAGCCCGACCCGTCGCGCTGCCTCGACGCCGGCGAGGCCCTCGGCGAGGGCCTCCTCGTAGCGGTCGGCCTGCAACAGGTTCAGGGCCAGGTTGTGGTGGGCGATGATCAGCGTGTCGCCATCGCCGATGGTCGCGGCGAGCTCACGCGACCGCCGGAGCTCCTCGATCCCGCGATCCACATCACCGCGAGCTACGAGGACCGAGCCCAGGATGTTCCGGGCCAGGCTCTCCTCGGTCTGCTCGCCGACCGCGACGGCCTGGGCCACGGCCTCGGCCGCGACCTCGGCGCATTCCTGCCAGCGGGCCGCCCCGAGCAGGGCCCCCGCCAGGCGGGCGAGCACGCGTGCCCGCGCCGTCGAGGGCGGCTTGGCCGGGACGAGCTCGGCCGCGCGGCGGTGCTCGGCGAGCGAGTCGCCGCTGCCGGTCGCCCACAGCAGGTAGCCGAGGCGGCTATGGAGCAGTCCCGCGGCCGTCGGGTCAACGGCCTCGTCGGTCTGCGAGACGAGCCCCCGGATCAGCTCGACGGCGGCGTCGAACTCGCCGGCGAGGTCGGCAGCGTCCGCCGCCCGCCGTCGCAGGCTCCGGGCCTCGTCGTCCGCGGGTCGGTCGGCCGGCGGCAGGCCGGCCTCGAGGTCGAGCGCCTGCCGGTACTGGCGGTAGGCGTCGGCATGGGCGTGGACGGTCTCGGCCTCGGCCGCGGCGGCGATCGATGCCCGGTACGCCTCGACGACGCGGCCGGCACCGAGCCAATGGGCGGCGAGCACCGCGGCCGCCGCCGCCGGCCCGACGGATTCCTCGTCCGGACTGGCCGACAGGATCGTCGCGAAGGCAGCATGCAGGCGGCGCCGCTCTGCCGGCAGGACCTCGCCCTCGATCGCCTCGCGGAGCAGCTCGTGCCGGAACCGGAACCGGCCCTCGGGCAGGTCGACGGCGAGGACGCCGCGCTCGATGCCGTCGCGGAGGGCGACCGCCACGTCGCGCGACTCGAGCCCGAGGGCGGCGATAAGCAGCTCGTCCTCGATCGGCCGGGCGGCCACGGCGAGCGCTCCGAGGACCTGCCGGGTCGTCGCGGGCACGCCCTCGACCCGGGCCAGCAGCAGCGGCTCGATGCTCGCCGGCCGGCCCGAGCCACCGCCGGGGCCGGCTGCCTCGATGCCGCCGGCGAACAGCTCCTCGACGAACATCGGGTTGCCGTCCGACCGGCGCCATACCCGATCGACGACATCCGTCGGGACCGGTGAGCCGGCGAGCGCCGCGAGCTGGCGTGCCACGGCCGCCCGATCGAGCCGCCCGAGGTCGATCCGGTCGGCGCGAGTCGCACGCCCGAGCGCCGCCAGCCAGGCCAGGACCGCGTGGCCGGCCGGGAGCCCGTCGGAGCGACAGGTGAGCAGGATCTCGACTCGCTCCTCGCGGAGGTTGTGGCCGAGGAACGTGACCAGGTCTCGCGTGGCCCGATCGATCCACTGGACGTCCTCGATCACGAAGAGGGTCGGGGCGGCCCCCGCCAGCCGGGCGACGAGCTGCCGGGCGCGCTCGAACTGGAGCGCCTGATCGCCCGCGCTCGCCGGGGCGGCGGCGGTCGACGCCGCATCGGGGTCCAGCTCCGGTGAGATCCGGGCCAGCTCAGCCCGACTGTTGCCGATGAGCCCGTCCAGCTCGGAGCTCGGCGTCGTCATGGCGAGCGAGCGGAGGATCTCGGCGATCGGCAGCAGCGGCAGGCCGCCGTCGCCGATGTCGAGGCAGGCGCCGGCGAGGACACGCCAGCCGGCCGCGGTCGCCCGCTCGCTTGCCGCCTGCACCAGACCCGACTTGCCGATGCCGGCTTCGCCGGTGACGACCAGGAATCGCGTCGAGCCGCCTTCGACGGTGGCCCGGACGGCATCGACGATCGCCAGCTCGCGCTCTCGCCCGATCGGCTCCATGTCGCCGATCATGGCACGCGCCCGAAGCGCTACGCGGTCAGAGCAGCTCCCCGTGGGCCGAGCCCGTGGGCTCGCCGTCCCGCGGTCGCGGTTCCTCGCCGGGAGCGTATCGGCGAGCCCGCAGCCGTTGCTCCTCGGGCGCGAGGTCGCTCGACTCGACGATCCCGGCGTTGGTGTCGGTCGCCGCGCGGCCGCCGGCGTCGAGGACGCGCAGCGCTTGCCGCGCGGACCCTTCGATCGCTCCGACGCCGAACGGGACCCACTTCGACGGGTCCTGGAGCCGGTGGCGCTCGGTGTTGCCACGGGTGTGGGTCTCCTCGAAGCCCTTCGGCTCGATCCACATCCGCTCGCCCTCGAGCAGGCCGAGGACGCCGGACTGGCCCGGCTCGGGTCGCTCGTGGTTGCAGTAGGCGCAGGCCGCCTTGTCGTGGGGCGTGTAGGTCTCGGGCTCCTCGTAGGTCGTGATGTAGCCCTCGTAGTTCCGGAGCACGACCTTGTGGTCCGAATACGAGATCAGGTAGTTCGGCATCACCGGGATCTTGCCGCCGCCGCCGGGCGCGTCGATCACGTACGTCGGGATCGCGTAGCCCGAGGTGTGGCCACGCAGGCCCTCCATGATCTCGAGGCCCTTGCCGACCGGCGTCCGGAAGTGGCCGGAGCCCTCGACCAGGTCGCACTGGTACAGGTAGTAGGGCCGGATCCGGTTCTCGACGAGCTTGTGCACCAGCGCCCGCTGGATGTGGACGCAGTCGTTCACGCCGGCGAGCAGCACGCTCTGGTTGCCGACCGGGAGGCCGGCCTTCGTCAGCTTGTCGACCGCCCGTGAGACCTCGGGCGTGATCTCGTTGGGATGGTTGAAGTGGAGGTTGATCCACAACGGGTGGTACTTCTCGAGCATCTCGCAGAGCTCGTCGTCGATCCGCTGCGGCAGGAAGACCGGGACCCGTGAGCCGATCCGGATGATCTCGATGTGGGGGATCTCGCGGATGCCCCGGAGGATCTTCTCGAAGAGCTTCGGGGCGAGCGTCAGCCCGTCGCCGCCCGAGATCAGCACGTCGCGGACCTGGGGCGTCCGGCGCAGGTACTCGAGCTGGGCCTCGTGGTCGCGCGAGTTGAAGTTCTGGGTCGGGTCGCCGACGATCCGCGACCGGGTGCAGTACCGGCAATAGCTCGCGCACTGCGTCGTGACGAGCATCAGGACGCGGTCCGGGTAGCGATGGACGAGTCCCGGGACCGGCGAATGGCGGTCCTCGGCGAGGCTGTCCTCCATCATCGCCGTGAAGGCCTGCTGCTCCCGGCCGAGCGGGATGACCTGGCGGCGGATCGGGTCGTTCGGGTCGTCGGGGTCGATGAGGCTCGCGAAGTACGGCGTGATGTCGACCCGGAACTTGTCGTCGGCCGACAGCCCGGCCTTCTCCTCGTCGGTGAGGTTCAGGACCTGGGCGACCTCGTCGAGGGAGTTGATCCGGTGGCTGAGCTGCCAGCGCCAGTCATCCCACTTCTCATCGGGGACGTCCGCCCAGAGCGGCGCCCGGCGGCTCCTCGCGGGCAGGCCGTCCGGACCCACCGCGCGCGCCGGATCGCGCGGGTTCACCCAGCTCGGATCGGCCTCGATCAGGCCGTGTGGCTTCTCTGGCTGGGTCGTCGTCGGCTCGGCGTCCATGGGCTCCTGCACGAATAGAACC
>JBKPRF010000274.1:0-3376 GCA_046734475.1 Chloroflexota bacterium | reverse complement strand
GCTGAGTACGAGCGGGCCCGGGCCAACGTCGCCAGGTTCATCAACGCGCCGGACGCCCACGAGGTCGTGTTCGTCCGCAACGCGACCGAGGCGATCAACCTCGTCGCCTACTCGTGGGGTCGCCAGAACATCAACCGGGGCGACGCGATCGTGCTCACCGAGATGGAGCATCACGCCAACCTCGTCCCGTGGCAGCTCCTCGCCCAGGAGCGGGACGGCGATCTCGAGTTCGTCCCGATCACCGACGACGGCGTCCTGCGGCTCGACGTCTTCGAGGTCCTCCTGAAGCTCAAGCCGAAGCTCGTCGCGTTCACCCACGTCTCGAACACGCTCGGCACGATCAACCCGGTCGCCGAGATGACGGCGATGGCCCACGAGGCCGGCGCGCTCGTGCTGCTCGACGGCGCCCAGGCGGTGCCCCACGTGCCCGTCGACGTGCAGGCGATCGGGGCCGACTTCTACGCGTTCTCGGGCCACAAGATGCTCGGTCCGACCGGGTCAGGCGCCCTGTGGGCCCGGCGCGAGCTGCTCGAGGCGATGCCGCCGTTCCTCGCCGGCGGCGAGATGATCCGCGAGGTCCACCTCCGTCGCTCGACCTGGAACTCGATCCCCTGGAAGTTCGAGGCCGGGACGCCCGACATCGCGGCCGAGATCGGCCTCGGCGCCGCGGCCGAGTACCTGATGGCCCTGGGGATGGGCCGGGTCCGGGAGCACGAGCAGGAGCTGCTGACCTACGCCCTCGTCGCGCTCCAGCGGGAGCACCCCGACGTCACGCTGTATGGCCCGATGGACGCCGGCATCCGCAGCGGGGTCATCCCGTTCAACATCCCCGGCGTCCACCCGCACGACGTGGCCCAGGTCCTCGACCGCTTCGGGGTCGCGGTTCGAGCCGGCCACCACTGCACGATGCCGCTCCACGAGCGACTCGAGCTCGACGCGACCGCCCGCGCCAGCTTCAACGTCTACACCACCCGCGCCGACGTCGACGCCCTGATCGACGGCATCGGCGAGGTCAAGAAGCTCTTCGCCTAGAATTCGGCAGTCGATGGACGATCTCTACCGCGACTACATCCTCGAGCACTACCGGAGGCCCCACAACTTCGGCGTGCTCGACGACGCGAACGCCCAGTACGAGGGCGCGAACCCGCTGTGCGGCGACCGGATCACGCTCCAGCTACGGGTCAGCGGCGGCAAGATCGCGGGGGTCGGGTTCACGGGCCGCGGCTGCGCGATCAGCCAGGCATCGGCGTCGCTCCTGACCGACGAGATCAAGGGCAAGGACGTTTCCACGGCCGCCGAGATCAGCTCGACCGACGTGCTCGACATGCTTGGCATCGAGATCAGCCCGGCCCGCCTGAAGTGCGCGCTGCTCTCGCTCGACACCCTCCAGCACGCGCTCGGTGAGTCACCGAAGCCGGCCGAGGCCGCGTCGTGACCTGCCTCGCCGGGGTCGATCGTGCGGGCCGCTGCCTCTGTCCGTCGCCGGCGGTCTGACCGCCGGCTGATCCCGGTCGCCGCTCGTTCCCGAGCGGCCGCCGAACGAGATCCACTCCCGCCTCGCCGCGAGTCGCGGCGACCCGTCGTTCATCGGAGCACGCCCCAGCCATGAAATCGTCATCGGACCTGCTCCAGCAGGTCAAGGCCAGCATCGCCGAGGTCTCGGCCTCGGACGCCGATCGCGAGCGCGCCGCCGGTGCGGTCCTCGTCGACGTCCGCGAGCAGGTCGAGTGGGATGCCGGCCACATCCCGGGGGCGATCCACATCCCCCGCAGCTATCTCGAGCTGAACATCGAGAACGCCGTCCCGAACCGGGCGACGCGGATCGTCACGTACTGTGCCAGCGGTGTCCGCTCGGCCTATGCCGCGGCGACGCTCGGCCAGCTCGGCTACGGCGACGTCGCGTCGATGGCCGGCGGGATCCAGGCCTGGCAGCGCGCCGGCCTCCCGACCGTCCTGCCGGCTCGCCTCACCGAGGCCCAGCAGCAGCGCTACAGCCGCCACCTCCTGATCCCCGAGGTCGGGACCGAGGGCCAGGCGAAGCTGCTCGAGTCGAAGGTCCTGCTGGTCGGGGCCGGCGGGCTCGGCAGCCCCGCGGCGCTCTATCTCGCCGCGGCCGGTGTCGGCACGCTCGGGATCGTCGACTTCGACGCCGTCGACGTCTCGAACCTCCAGCGCCAGGTCCTCCACACGACGGCCCGGGTGGGGGAGCCGAAGGTCGACTCCGCCCGCGAGACGATCCAGGCCCTGAACCCCGACGTCCACGTGGTCGCGACCAACGCGATGCTCGGTCCGGACAACGTCGACGCCCTGATCGATGGCTACGACGTCATCCTGGACGGCACCGACACGTTCGAGACCCGCTACCTGTTGAACGACGCGGCGGTCGCGCGGGGCATCCCGGTCGTCCACGCCTCGGTCTACCGGTTCGAGGGCCAGCTCACGACCTTCGTCCCCTACGACGGGCCGTGCTACCGCTGCCTGTACCCGACCCCGCCACCGCCGGAGCTGGCGCCGCCGTGCTCGCTCGTCGGCGTGCTCGGCGTCGTGCCCGGGATCATGGGTCTGCTCCAGGCCAACGAGGTCCTGAAGCTCCTGCTCGGGATCGGCGAGACGTTCAAGGGCCGGTTGCTGCTCTTCGACGCGCTCGACGGCTCGTTCACCGAGTTGACGCTCGAGCGAGATCCGGCGTGCCCGGTCTGCTCCGATGCGGCCGTGGCCGCTCGCGAGCGCGGCGAGCCACTCCCGCTGCCGAGCTCCTCCACCGACACCACCGAGGGCACGCTCGCTGCGGGCGCCTTCGCCCTCCCCACCATCGAGGTTTCCCGATGAGCCGCGTGCTCCTGCCAGCCATCCTCCGCGCCGATGCCGATGGGGCGAAGGCGATCGATGTCGACGGTCCGACCGTCGGCGCCGTCGTCGACGCGCTCGTCGATCGGCATCCATCGCTCGGTGCCCGACTCCGGTCGCCGGACGGCAGACTGCATCGATTCGTCAACGTCTACCTCAACGGCGAAGACGTCCGCTATCTCCAGGGCCTCGACACTCGGGTCGACACCGACGACGAGGTCCGGCTCCTGCCGGCGATCGCCGGTGGGGCTCCCGAGGAGTTCGATGGTCGCTGAGTCTGGCCGCGTCGTGATCGATCGAGGCGGCGTCTTCGACGACGTCCTCGGCGCGATCGGCAACACGCCGCTCGTCGGGATCCCGTCGCTGTCGCCCGATCCGTCGGTCCGGCTCTTCGCCAAGCTCGAGGGTGCCAACCCGACCGGCTCGGTCAAGGACCGGATCGCGGCCGCCCTGGTCGACGACCTCGAGGCCCGCGGCGAGCTCGGGCCCGACAAGGAGCTGCTCGAATCCACCTCGGGCAACACCGGCC
>JBKPRF010000273.1:0-1848 GCA_046734475.1 Chloroflexota bacterium | reverse complement strand
GGTTCGGCCTCCAGTCGGTCCTCTTCTACGCGGCGATCTCGTGGCTGCCGAGCATCTACGTCGAGCGGGGCTGGAACCTCGGCGACGCGGCGACCCTCAACGCCGCGTTCGCGGCGCTCGGGATCGTGACGACCCTCACGGTGCCGGTGATCGTCCGCTGGGTCCGATCACGGCGGGCGCAGCTCGCGATCGCGGCATCGATGTCGCTCGTCGGCGCGATCGGCATCGCGGTCGGGGGCGACGGCCCGCCGTCGCTCGGCCTGAACGGGGTCCTCGCCTACGCCGCGGTGCTGACGCTGGGCTTTGGCATCGGGATCTTCTTCCCCATCACGCTCACGCTCCCGGTCGAGGTGGGTCATACGCCCGCGGCGTCGTCCTCCCTCGCGGCCGTGATGCTGCTCGTCGGCTACACCCTCGCCTCGGTCGGCCCGGTCGTCCTCGGCGCGGCCCGCGACGCGACCGGCAGCTTCGTCGTGGCCGCGTGGATGCTCGTCGGGATCGCCGCGCTGATGCTGGCGGCGACGTCCCTCTTCTCGCCGCGGCGGCTCGGCCCGACGGCCCACCCGGCCGCCATCCAGGAAGCCTGACCGGAGGATCGATGCCGCTCCAGCTGCGCCCGGCCTACCCGATCCGCACGGAGCGGCTCCTGCTTCGGCCGTTCGTCGAGTCGGATCTCGACGCGATCCTCGACCTCGAGTCACGCCCCGACGTCGTTCATTACCTGCCCTGGGACGTGATGGACCGTGACGCGGCGGCCGCCCACCTCGTCAAGCGTCTCGGCCAGGGCGCGATCGACGAGACCTCGAGCGCGATGGTGCTCGCCGCGGTCGTGCCGCCCGACGATCGGCTCATCGCCGAGTTCATGTTGCGGGTGACCGACGAGGCGAGCCGCCGGGGCGAGATCGGCTGGACGGTCCACCCGGACGCGCAGGGCCTGGGCTACGCCACCGAAGGCGCCCGAGCGATGCTCCGGCTCGGCTTCCAAGACCTCGGGCTGCACCGCATCCACGCTGGGGCGGACAGCCGCAACGCCGCCTCGCTGCGGGTCATGGACAAGCTCGGCATGCGGCGCGAGGCCGAATTCCGGGAGTACGAGCTGGCCAAGGGCGAATGGGTCGACGAGACGATCTACGCGATCCTCGAGTCGGAGTGGCGCCGCCAGCTCCTCGGTCGGGCGTAGGCGAGGGTCAGGCGGCACGTCAGGCGGCGCGTCAGGCGGCCTGGCCCCGTCGGCGACGGATCTCGGCGCTGATCGCCGGGACGACCTGGCCGAGATCGCCGATGACCGCGTAGTCGGCGACGGCCATGATCGGCGACTCGGCGTCGGTGTTGATCGCGAGGATTCGCTTCGCGGCTTTGCAGCCGACGATGTGCTGGATCGCGCCGCTGATGCCGCAGGCGATGTACAGGTCCGGCGCGATCCGGAGGCCGGTCTGGCCGATCTGGTCGGCATGCGGCCGCCAGCCGAGGCTGGTCACGACGCGCGATCCACCGACCGCGCCGCCGAGCAGGCCGGCAAGCTCCTCGAGCTTGCCGAAGCCTTCGGCGGAGCCCACGCCGCGGCCACCACCGACGACGACCCGTGCCTCGGTGAGGGACACGCCGGTCGAGGCCGCCGCCTCGCGGCTCATGACCCGGACCCGCAGGTCCGCGTCGTCGACCTGGGGCTTGAATGGCGCGACCGTTGCCGGCGCGGCGGGCGCGACGGCCTCCGCGGCGACCACGTGCGGCGCGACCGACATCAGGCGCACGGGCGCGTCGAGGACGGCATCCTCGAGCAGGCTGCCGGCCCAGCGCTGGCGAACAATGCGCCATGGCTCGCCCGGATCGATATCGACGACATTGGCC
>JBKPRF010000272.1:0-4101 GCA_046734475.1 Chloroflexota bacterium | reverse complement strand
CGCTGGGGGTCCAGTCGTTCCTCATCCCGCGCCCGACGCTCATCTGGACAGGCCTGGTGACCGAGTGGCCGTCGCTCCAGCGGGGCCTCGTCTATACGGCGACCGAGGCGCTCGGTGGGCTCGTGATCGGCGTCTCGCTGGGGACGCTGGCGGGGCTCGCGACCTCGCGCTGGGCCACCGCCCGCGAGACCCTCGTCCCGCTTGGCACGGCGATGAGCACCGTGCCGATCATCGCCTTCGCTCCGGTCATGCTCAACTGGTTCGGCTTCGAGAGCCAGCTGCCACGGGTCGCGATCGTCGCCCTCATGACGTTCTTCCCGGTGATGGTCAACACGGTCCGGGGGCTCACGACGGTCGACCCAGCCGCGGTCGAGCTCATGGCTTCGTACGCCGCCTCGGACCGGGACGTGCTGCTCCGGCTGCGCCTGCCGAACGCGCTGCCGTACTGGTTCACGGCGCTCCGGATCGCCGTGACGCTGAGCGTCATCGGGGCCGTCGTCGGCGAGTTCTTCGGGGGGCCGCTGTACTCGCTCGGGATCTACCTGGTCAACCAGACCGGCTCATTCCGGTACCCGAACGCCTGGGCGGCGATCATCGTCGCCTGCGCCCTCGGCATCGGCCTGTATCTCATCGCGGTCGCGCTCGAACGCGGGGCCATCCCGTGGCAGCGCCGGCGGGAGGCGCTGTCCGCCGAGTAGGTGCGCGGCGGGACCGGGGTGCGCTATCGTCCCCGCCGAGGTGAGCCGGCGGGAGAGACCCGAGCCGGAGTGGTTGGAGGAGGCCCCATGACCATGTCCAGGCGCCTTGGCGCGCTCGGTGCCATCGCCCTCTTCGCGTTCGCGATCGTCGGCTGCAACGCCGCTGCCCCGGCAGCGTTGACACCGATCAAGTTCCAGCTCCAGTGGGTCGCCCAGGCCCAGTTCGCGGGCTACTACGCCGCCATCGACCAGGGCTATTACAAGGACGCCGGCCTCGACGTGACCCTCCTGCTCGGCGGTCCGCAGGTCGACAACGTCCAGGTCGTGGCGTCGGGCGGTGCCGACATCGGCACGGCCTGGCTGCCGAACATGCTGCGGGCCCGGGAGAATGGCGCCGACCTCGTGTCGATCTCGCAGGTCTTCGCCCGCTCCGGCACGCGGATGGTGTCGTTCAAGGACAAGAACATCACGTCCCCGAAGGACATGGCCGGCAAGAAGATCGGGTCCTGGCTCGGGGGCAACGAGCCCGAGCTCTTCGCGGCGCTCACGAAGGCCGGCCTCGACCCGACGAGGGAAAACGTCATCAAGCAGAACTTCGACATGTCGGGCCTGCTCAGCGGCGACCTCGATGTCGCCCAGGCCATGATCTACAACGAGTACGCCCAGGTCCTCGAGGCGAAGAACCCGGCGACCGGCCAGCTCTACACGCCGGCGGACGTGAACCTCGTCGACTTCAACGACCCGGCCGTCGGCACCGCGATGCTCCAGGACCAGGTGTTCGCGACGGCGAAGTGGCTGTCGACCGGCAACAACGCCCAGATCGCGACGAAGTTCCTGACCGCGACCTACCGCGGCTGGATCTACTGCCGTGACAACGCCCAGAGGTGCGTCGACATCGTGCTCGCCAAGGGCTCCCAGCTCGGCGCGAGCCACCAGGCCTGGCAGATGAACGAGATCAACGGCCTCATCTGGCCGTCGAGCAACGGCATCGGCCAGTTCGACCAGGCCGCCTACGACCAGACGGTCCAGATCGCGACGACCTACGGGATCCTCAAGGCGGCGCCGGCGGCCGGCGCGACCCGCTCGGATCTCGCGACTGCGGCCTACGCCGCGCTGCCATCGGGCACTGACGGCAAGGGTGCGAGCTTCACGAAGGCGACCATCACCCTCAAGGAGGGCGGCAACTAGGTCGCCGTTGCTCCCGAACCAGGCAAAGGCCCCGGCGTCGCCGGGGCCTTTCCATTCGCCGATGGTCCCGCGGGCCCATCGTGGGCTGGGGAGGGGACCGGAGCTCAGCCGGCCTTGCCGGTCCCGAACTGGCGGTCGCCGGCGTCACCGAGGCCCGGCTTGATGTAGCCCTTGTCGTTGAGCTGGCGGTCGAGGGCCGCGCAATGGATCTCGACGTCGGGGTGGGCCTCGGACACGGCCCGCACGCCCTCCGGGGCGGCGATGAGGTTCACGAGCTTGATCCGGACCGGATGGACGGCGCCCCAGCGCTTGAGGACCTCGATCGCGGCCGTGGCCGAGCCGCCGGTCGCGAGCATCGGGTCGAGGATGAGGCACAGGTCGATGTTCGTGACGTCCGGGAGCTTGTTGTAGTACTCGACCGGCTGGAGCGTCCGCTCGTCGCGGAACAGGCCGAGGTGCCAGACCTCCGCGGTCGGCATGAGCTCGAGCATCGCGTCGACCATGCCGAGCCCGGCCCGCAGGATCGGCACGAGCCCGATTCGCTCGGCGAGCTCGTGGGCCTCGGTCGTCTCGAGCGGCGTCTTCACGTCGTGCGCACGGAGGCGCGCGTCGGCGAGGGCCTCGTAGCCGAGGAGCCATGACAGCTCGCGGACGATCTCGCGGAACTTCTTCGGCTCGGTCGTCTCGTCGCGCAGGATCCGGAGCTTGTGCTGGACCGCCGGATGGTGCGAGACATGGAGGGTCGCCGGCATCTGCATGGAGCGCACTCCGGGGCGGGGGTTCGCGGCGCATCCTAGCATTGGAGGATGAGCGCCCCATGGCCGTGACGGACGTCCCGCGGAGCGGTCGGCGAGGCCGCTCGGCCGTGCCTCGCGCGCGCCGCGGTCCGGCCCCGGTCCTCGTTCGCCGGGTCCGCAACGGGGTCGACGAGAGCGTCCATCGGGGCGACGTGGTCGAGGTCGATCTCGCGGGTCGGATCATCCGGGCGATCGGGGACCCGGAACGCGTCGTGAACCTCCGGTCCGCGGTGAAGCCGTTCGGCCTCGTGGCGCTGCTCGAGGCCGGTGGCGAGAAGGAGTTCGGGCTCGAGCCAGCCGAGCTGGCGATCATGGCGAGCAGCCACTCCGGCGAGGACCTCCACGTCCGAACGCTCCAAGCGCTCTACCGCCGAACCGGCATCAGCCAGAGCTCGCTGGGCACCGGGACCGTCGGGGCGCCGCTCGACGAGCTGACGGCGGCTCGGCTGGCGCGCGACGGCGAGCGGCCCGGCGCGATCCGCCACAACTGCTCCGGCCAGCACTCGCTGTTCCTGCTCATGTGCAAGATGGCCGGCTGGTCGCCCGCCGAGTATTGGCGCGAGGACCACCCGACCCAGGTCGCGCTCCGGGACGTCGTCTCGCGGGCCTTCCGGACGCCGGTGTCGAGGCTCACGACGGGCATCGACAACTGCGGGATCGCCACGTACGCGTTCCCGCTGCGGGACATCGCCTGGGCCTACGCCCTGCTGGCCGATCCGGGCGCGATCCCATCCGACGATCCCCGCACGAAGCTCGCCCCGCACTACGAGACGATCCGGCGGGTCATGCTCGCCAACCCGGAGCTGATCGGCGGGACGCACGACCGGCTGGACACCTCGCTCATGAAGGCCCTGCCGGGCCGGATCGTCGCGAAGGGTGGTGCGGAAGCCCTCCGGACGGCCGCGATCCTGCCGGGCCCGCGTGGTTCGGGCCAGTCGACCGCCGCCAGCGGCATGGCCCTCAAGATCGAGGACGGCGACGGCTACAACCGGGCCGGCTCGGCGGCCTTCGTCGAGGCCCTCCGCCAGGCGGGCGTGCTGGACGGCCAGGCGCTACGCATGCTCGCCCGGTACCACCGACCGCCGACCATGGATCCCCACGGACGCATCGCGGCCGAGGCGCTCGCCGACTTCGAGCTGGCGCCGATCGGCGAGCTCATCGGCTGAGGCCGTGGCGCTCGACGCATACCGAACCCTCGGGCTCGAGCCGGGGGCCTCGGCGGCCGAGGTCAAGCGGGCCTACCGGCGGCTGGCCAAGGCCAACCACCCGGACTCCGCGGGGCCTGCGGCACTGCCCCGATTCCTCGCGATCCACGAGGCCTATGAGCTGCTGACGACCGGACGCGTGACCGGGCGCGGGCCGGGAGCGGACGCGCGGGGCGCGGCTTCCCCGGCCGGCGCCGGGGCGACGGCCGGACC
>JBKPRF010000271.1:0-4234 GCA_046734475.1 Chloroflexota bacterium | reverse complement strand
CTGTAGAACAGGACCTGCAGCAGGATCGCGGTGGGATCCACCTTGTGCGCCCGCCCTCCCGTGCTCGCGATCGACCGCCAGATGCGGGCGTGCGGCGGCCCGCCGCCCGGAGCCGCCATCATCACCCTTCCCGGGCCGGAGTGAATAACACGGGCGTTACAACCTCGGTCATCCGGACCTCGCTGGTACGCTCCGCGCATGTGCCGAAGCATCCGAACCCTTCGTGACTCCGAGATCCCGGCGACGACCGGGGAGGTCGAGGCCGCGGCGCGCCAGTACGTTCGCAAGGTGAGCGGCTACCGCGTGCCGTCGGCTCGCAACCAGGCCGCCTTCGACGACGCGATCGCCGAGATCGCTGCCGCATCCGAGCGGCTGCTGCTGGCGGTCGGTGGCGAGATCGAGCCGGGGCCCGATCGTCATCCAGCCCAGCGCGCCGCCGATCGCGAGCACCGGATCGCGCACGACCGCGGGCTCGTCCACCAGCACGCCTGACGATGCCGGCCGAGCCGGTGCCGGCAGGCCGCAGCCTCCGCGAGGGCGGGCCGCTCCGCGGCGGGCGTCCGGCCAGGCCTGACCTCCTCTCGCCGTCCCCCTCGTCAACATCTCGCTCGTCGTCGTCCGCCGCTGCCGAGCCCCAGTCGGGCGCCACCCCCGAGGCCCCATCCGACCCGACGCTCCCGGCCCTCGACGCGTCGCTGCCGACCCGGCACGTGACCAGCACGAAGATCGTCGCCGTCCGCGGCAGGGAGCTCGAGGTCCGCGACGACCTCGTCGTCGGTGAGGAGCCGCTCGAGATCCGCGCCGCCGGCCCGCGTCAGGAGCCGGTGAGCGTCGCCGTCACGATGCGGACGCCCGGCCACGAGGACGAGCTCGCGATCGGATTCCTGACGTCGGAGGGCCTCCTCAGGGACAACGACGTCGCCGGGATCAAGTACGGCGATCCGGGCCAGCTGGCCGAGCCGGACGACAGCGTGGTCGTTCGCCTCACGCGGCCGTTCGACGCGTCTCGGATCGCCGCTCGCAACTTCGTCGCGACCGCCTCATGCGGCATCTGCGGCAAGGCCTCGATCGACGACGTCGCGGTTCGCTGCGAGCCCCTGCCGGTCGGGTTGCCAGTCGTGTCCCGAGCGGTGATCCTCTCGCTCCCGGATCGGCTCCGCGCCGCCCAGGCCGCCTTCGAGCGCACCGGCGGCCTGCACGCCGCGGGCCTCTTCGAGACCGACGGCCGCCTCGTTGCCGTCCGCGAAGACGTCGGCCGCCACAACGCCCTCGACAAGCTCATCGGCTCACGCGTCCGGGCGAAGGAGCTGCCGCTGTGGGACCGGATCCTCATCGTCTCGGGGCGGATCAGCTTCGAGATCGTGCAGAAGGCCGCGGTCGCCGGGGTCGCCGTGATCTGTGCCGTGTCCGCGCCGTCGGACCTCGCCGTTCGCCTGGCGGATCGTCTCGGCGTGACGCTCGTCGGCTTCCTGCGAGGCGACGGCTTCAACGTCTACACCCACGACGGCCGGATCGACCTCCGCGACCTCCTCGGATAGGGCTCCGACCTCCTCGGATAGGCCCATCGATCCTCGGGAGGGCCGCCCTATCGCGCATCGTCGGCACGGCGAGCGCGGGTCCGTACCGAGCCTGTCGGTTCGCGTCGCCGATCTCCACCAGAGAATATTTGCGCGCCAAACACGCGTCGGCGTGCGCGCCCAGCTGCGTTCGGCCGCTCTTGATCGCTCGCGGCGATCGCCTGGCGAGTTGGATCATCTGATCGGGGCCGCACCGCTCGAAATCGGCACGTAAGCGACCGAATGTTCACTGTCAGAGATGCAACGCAGGCCGACAGTTGGGAAGCGAGAGATCGCCGATCGGCAGCGGCGGCTTCGGGCGACCCTCGGAGCCCAGATCCTCGAGCTGCGCGTAGAGGCCGGGGTGTCGCAGCGGGCCCTTGCCGCGGCGGTCGGAACGGCCCAGAGCCACCTCTCCCAGATCGAGCATGGTCGGTCGCACGCGACCCTGGAGCTGCTCGTGCAGGTTGGCGCGTGGCTCGGCGCGGACCTGAGCTGCAGGTACTTCCCCGTAGCGACGCCGAGACTCCGCGACCACATCCAGGCCGTGATGGTCGAAGCGCTCCTCCGCAGGCTCGACTCGCGCTGGCATCCAGTACCGGAGCTGCCGGTACCGGCGGCGCGCGGGGTGATCGACGTTGCGCTCCGGACACCCCACGGTCCGTCAATCGTGGTCGAGGTCCACTCGCAGATCCGCTCGATCGACGTCGTCCTTCGCCGTCTTCACGAGAAGACGTTGGCGCTCGCCCAGATCCCTGGGTACGGACCGGAAGCCTCTGGCCTGCTGATCCTCCGATCGACCGCCCGGAACCGTGAGCTCGTCAGGCTGCACGAGGCGACGTTCGCAGCCGCCTTTCCGGGCTCCTGCCGGAGCGCTCTCGCGGCGCTGGCCGGCCCGGAGCTGGCCGGTCCTCGCGGCGCGTGGCCGGGCTCGACGCTCCTATGGGCTCGAGTGGATCCAGCGGAGACGACATTGCTCGATCGTCCGCCGCGGCTTCTGTCGGTGGGCCGCTAGGCGTCAGTCTCGGCGCGATCGATGCGGGAGCCGAGTGGGGCGCTTGGATCGACGCGGGGACCCGCGTTCGTGAACTCGAACCCGAAGCGGCCCTTGATGCAGAGGTGGCCCTCGGTCACGGACGAGTCCATCGGCGAGGAGACCGTCACGATCCGGTTGTCCTGGACATGCAGGTCGACCGCGCAGCCGACGCCGCAGTACGGGCAGATCGTCGAGGTCACCGTCTGGGCCGACTCGTCCCAGGTGCCCGCCTCGCGCATGTCGTGCTCGGACTTGAACATCAGGGCCCCGGTCGGGCAGACCCCGATGCAGTTGCCGCAGTAGACGCAGGCCGAATCGGGCAGGGCGACGTTCCACTCGGTGGAGATGCGGGCGTCGAAGCCCCGCCCGGCAACGGCGATCGCGAACGTGTTCTGGGCGTCGTCGCCGCACGCCTCGACGCACTTGTAGCAGAGGATGCACTTCGAGTAGTCGCGCACGTAGAGGTCGTTGTCGACCTTGACGGGCTGGGCCACCGTGGCCGCCGCCGAGGCCTCGGAGCCGCTTGGCTCATGGTGATGACCGGCCTGTCGACGGTCGCGCTCACCGAGCGCCGCGGGCTCCGCGGCGGGGCCGAACCGCGAGAGATCGGCGCCGTAGCGATCGGCATACTCGCCGATGGTGCCGTCGGGCTTGCGGGGGCCGGCGAGCGAGGTGTCGACCGACGAGCCGAGGAACTCGATGACCGTCCGGCGGGAATGCCGGACCCGCTCCGACTCGGTCTGGATCTCCATCCCGGCTTCGACTCGCCGCGAGCAGGCGGGCACGAGGACGCGAGAGCCCGTGACCTCGACGACACAGACCCGGCAGACGTTCACCGGGGTCAGGTTCTCGAGGTAGCAGAGGGTCGGGATGTCGAGGCCCTGGGCCCGGCAGGCCTCGAGGATCGTCGAGCCGGCCGGAACCGTGACCTCGACGCCATCGATCGAGACCGTGACCGGCGCGGGCGCCTCAACCGGCGGCGCGGCCGGGATTCGGCTAGCCCGCGCCATCGGTGTCGTGATGACCCGGGCGAGATGCGGCGGCGGGACGTACGGCGCCGGCTTGTGGCCCTCGATGACCTCGGCCATCTCGAGGTCGGGCGCCATGTTGCCGGGCGAGTACTGCGTCATCGGGCGGTCGCCCGTGGTGGTGTGGTCGTTGCGGCTCACAGGGCAACCAACGCCGGTTCACGGATCGCCGACTCGATGGCCGACGAGGCCGTCTGGCCGAGGCCGCAGATGCTCGCGTCGCGCATGGCCCGGCCGATATCGGCGAGCAGCCCGAGCTCGTCGGCGCGGGATCGCACGGTCGAGCCGTCGGCCAGGCGCGCGAGCAGCTCTTCCTGGCGGACCGTGCCGACCCGGCAGGGCACGCACTGGCCGCAGGACTCGTCGCGGAAGAACGCCGCGATGCGCCGGAGGGTGCCGACGAGGTCGGTGGTCTCGTCGAAGACCATCACGACGCCCGAGCCGAGCGTCGCGCCGACGGCGCGCGTGCCTTCGAAGGTCAGCGGCACGTCGAGCGCGTCGGGGCCGACGAAGACGCCGGCTGCGCCGCCTAGGAGGATCGCCCGGATCCCGCGACCGCCGGGCACGCCGCCGGCCTGCTCGAGGAGCTGCCGCAGCGTCGTCCCGAACTCGAC
>JBKPRF010000270.1:0-5309 GCA_046734475.1 Chloroflexota bacterium | reverse complement strand
GTGTAGGGCTTGGCGTTGGGATCGGGGGCGGCCGTTGCCGCCGGTCCTGCCTGGACGCCGCCGGGTGGCGACGAGGCGGCCGCGCTCCCGGCGACCATGATCATCCCCTGCATCCCGGCCTCGGCGTGACCCGGCACCGAGCAGGTGAACAGCAGCCCGTCGGCAGGAACGCCGACCACCGCGCTCGCGGTCTGGCCCCCGTCGGCGCTCACCGTCGTCCCGTCGGGGAACGTGATGTTGTGGGTCATCGCGTCCTTGTTCGTCAGGCGAACCTCGTAGTCGCCCGGCTTGTCGACCGTCACGTGGGCGGGCTCGAAGGTGAGGTTGATGGCGCTGATCTCGATCGTCCCGAGGACGCCGGCGGCGACTGGGTCACCGGTCGGGGCGGCACCACCGGCGCCGGCGACCGGCTGGAACGTCCAGCGCGGCGCTGGCGCCGCGGTGCAGGCGGCGAGCGCGATGGCCGCGCCCACGAGAACGAATCGAGCCCGGGACGAACGCATGACGAGGGGACCTCCGCCGAACAGCTGTCGCTGGCTCGGCCGGTCCGAGCCCGGATCAGGATCGGCGAGGGCGCGATCAGGCCAGACGTGCCATTCGGCCCGTATCGGGCGTTACGGAGGACTCGGAATGGCCGTGCCCGTCGCCGGGGCGTAGCCCGTCAGCTCGACGTACGCCTCACCGCCGAGAGGCGCGCCGGCGAGGGTCGCCGCAACCCGCTGCGATCCCTCCCAGTACACGACACCGGTCGTGGCCCGAGTGTCGAGCTCCTGGTCGCTGACCGTGGACGTCAGCCCGATCACCAGCTGTCGCGACGGGACCTCGATCCGCCAGCTCGCCGGATAGACCGCCCCGGTGCGAGGACTGGTCCAGGTGGACGTGGCGGTGACCGCGAAGTCGGCCGCCTCGAGGTGGGTCGCCTCGCCATCGGTCGAGACGAGCGTTCCGTAGACGAGCGGGTACGAACCGTCCGCGGCACGAACCCGCGACAGCGTCAGATCGGTCCCGTCGCCGAGGTTGACGGCGAACCAGTCCCAGCCGCCGCCACCGACCGAGATGAAGTCGCCCCACTGGTGGTCGAACCAGGCAGTGCCGGTGACGAACTCGAACTGGCCGTCGACGAACAGCCCGCCGTGGGCCGCGAGGGCAGTGCGTGAGTAGTAGTACGAGCCGCCGGCCGGCCCGAAGGGGACCCAGCCATTGCCGTTGTGCAGGACCGGGGGCTTCGCTGCCTCGAGCATGAGTGACAGGTCGACCGCGCCACCCGCCGAACGGATCTCGGCCGGCGAGAAGGCCGCGGCGATGTGATCCCGGCCGCCGCTGCCGCTCAGTGTCCAGGGCGATCCTGACGCCGCCGCGGGGTCCGCGGGGTCGGCGCCGGAGATCTGGAGGTCGAAGCCGACCGGTGCGCCGCCCTGGGACCGGGGTGACTGGTCGACCGCGGGACCGATCTCGGACCGCTGCGCGTACAGGAAGCGCCCGTCGGCCTCGTCCGTCAGCGCCAGGTGGGAGGCCCAGCTGGGCGGGACGTCGCCGCGCTCGGCGCGGAAGATCACGGCCTCGAAGCCGAACCGACGGCCGGACTCGGTGCGGAGGTGGCCGGTGTAGTACCACCACTCGGTCAGGCGATCGTGGGGCCCGTCGTCGCGGGGGAAGACGATGGGCTGGGGGTCGGCGATGGGCGGCGCGGTCGGGCCGGGGGTCGGTGGGACCGGCAGGACGAGCGGCGGATTCGCGAGGATGAGCCCGCCGCTGCAGGCGGCGACGGCGAGCGCTACCGCGGACACCAGCATGGCCCGCGCGAGGCGCCTCACGTGCGAACCCCCGCGGCTTCGACACCGCCCTCGATCGCGGGCAGGCGACGTTCGATCGCAGCCGGCAGCCACCAGTTCCAGTGCCCCAGCAACCGCATCGTGGCCGGCACGAGCAGGGCCCGGACGACGGTGGCGTCGAGCGCGACGGCGATCGCCATCCCGAGCCCGAGGGCCTTGATGAGGACGATGTCGGCGAACGCGAACGAGCCCGCGACGACCACGACGATGAGGGCTGCCGACGTGACGATCCGGCCGCTCCGCTCGAGGCCATGGGCCACCGCGGTCGGGTTGTCGTGGGTCGCCCGCCAGCTCTCGCGCATGCGCGTGAGGAGGAACACCTCGTAGTCCATCGACAACCCGAACAGGACGCAGAAGAGGATCACCGGCTGGGTCGTCTCGACGAACCCGAGCGGGCGCGTCCCGACGATCGCCGACAGGTTGCCGTCCTGGAAGATCCAGACCAGGGCCCCGAAGGAGGCCAGGATGGACAGGCTGTTCATCGCCAGCGCCTTGAGCGGCAGGAAGACCGATCGCAGGAGGAGGAAGAGGACGACGTAGGTCGTCACGAGGATGAACGCCGCGGTCCGTGGGAAGTCCATCGCGACTCCGACCACGACGTCCTCGACATCGGCCGCGCCGCCGCCGACGAGGACGCTCAGCCCGGCCGGCGGTGCGAGGCCGGCCGCGCCTGCCCGCAGGTCACGGACGAGCTGGCGGCCCGTCGCGTCGTTCGGCCCGAACGGGGTGTAGATCGTGAACGCCGTGAGATCGGCCTTCGTCGTGGCCGCGAGGGCCGTCGCCACGAACCGGTCCGGCGGGC
This sequence comes from Chloroflexota bacterium, assembly GCA_046734475.1. Taxonomy (GTDB): domain Bacteria; phylum Chloroflexota; class Limnocylindria; order Limnocylindrales; family CSP1-4; genus UBA5189. Next base: position 2,675 of record JBKPRF010000270.1, on the reverse strand, counting down.
CACCGGGGCTGGCGTACAGCAGCTGGTATTGCGACAGCGAGAGGCGCGGGTCCACGTCGACGAGGCCGTCGACATGCGTGATCCGCGGGTCAGCCGCGAGCCGCCGCGAGTAGTCGTACAGCGCCGCGATGCTCGCTTGGCTTGTCGCGGGGGAGCCGTCCGTCGTCCGGATGGCGAGCGCGATCGGGGCGAACGGGCCCGGGCCGAAGTCGGCGGTCAGCCGATCGAACGCCTCCCGCGAGGGCACCGTCTCCGGCAGGATCCGGGAGTCCGGCGCGTTGAACTGCACGTGCAGGAACGGCGTGCCGAGCAGCAGCAGGACGGCCAGCGTCGGGACGAGGACGGCGACGGGCCGGGCCATCACCCACCGCGCGAATCGCGCCCATGGGCCATCCGCTCCGGGCGCGGCCACGACGCGCCGGACCCGCAGCGCGTCGAGTCGCGTCCCGACGATCGCGAGCAGCGCCGGCAACAGCGTGAGGGCCGCCGCGACCCCGAACCCGACGACGATCGCCCCGGCGATCCCGACCGAGCGCAGGATCATGAACTCGAAGAGGACCAGGCCCAGGAGCCCGAGGAGCACCGTCAGCCCCGAGAAGAACACCGCCCGACCAGCGGTCGCCGTCGTCGCGCCGACGGCATCCTCGACGGCATCGGGCGTCCAGCCGCGGGCCGCCAGCTCCTCCCGGAACCGGCTCGTCATGAGCAGCGAGTAGTCGACCCCGAGGCCCAGCCCGAGCAGGGTCGCGAGGTTGAGCACGAAGATGCTCATCGGCGTGGCGCTCGCGACGAGGAACACGCCCGCGAGCGCCGTCACGACCGCCGCGCCGCCCACGGCGAGCGGCAGCCCGGCGGCGACCACCGAGCCGAACACGACGAGCAAGGCCAGGCCGGCCAGCGGCAGCGAGATCGTCTCGCTCCGCCGCAGGTCGGACTCGGACACGTCCTGGACGTCGCCGTAGAACGCCGGCCCGCCGGCGAGTCCCACCTCGATGTCGGATGTCGGCCGGAGGGCGCCGCGGATCCCGGGCAACGCCGCGGGGGAGTCGTCCGCCGACAGGTCGAGGAACACGACGTCGTAGGCGGTGTGGCCGTCGACGGACACCTGTCGTTTCGAGAGGGTGTGCGGGACGACGCTGCGAACGTATTTCGCGTTCGGGACATCGATCATCGCGGCGGCGGCCGCCGATTCGAACGGCGCCGAGCCGGCGGTCAGGGTGTCCGAGTGGAAGACCACGACGAGCGCCGCCTCCGGCACGCCGATCTCGGTCTCGAGCAGCGCGCGGGCCCTGGCGGACTCGAGGTCGGGCCGGATGAAGCCCCCGGATCGGAGGGCGTCTCCGGTTCGAAGCGCCAGCGGCGCCGCGGCGACGAGGAGCACCCCCCACACGGCGATGACCCGCCAGCGGTGCCGCGCCGACCAACGCCCGAGCCGCTCGAATCGGGTCATCGGGCGGCACTCACGGGAAGCTCATCGTACCGGCCGTGGCTGGTAGCATGGCCGGGCGGTGACGATCTTCACGATCTGGTTCCAGAACTTCCCCAACAACCTCCCGATCCTGATCGGCTCGGTTGGCGTCGCCGTCCTCTTCGTGCTCGTCTTCCAGAAGGCCGCCACCGCCTCGGACGGTCGCTCGCGCTGGACGAAGCGCATCACCGGACCAAACGGGAAGTGGTTCTTCGGCGTGCTGTGGCTGGTCTGGGCGATCGTGTTCGGGGTCGGGCTCCAGCTCGTCCCGCACGAGGGCGCAAGCACGCCATACGGCGGCCTCGGGCTCATCGCCCTCTTCTCGGGCTTCTTCCTGCTGATGGGCTTTCTCTGGAGCGTGATCGGCGAGTAGGGCGCGCGGCGCGCGCGTGATCGGTCAGGTTTCGCAGCCGACCCCGTCGTGATCGCCGTCGAAGCGGTGTGGATCGGGTGGCAGCACCGTGAAGTTCCGGTATGGCACGTCGGCGCAATCGAGGTCGGGCGGTGGCGGCGCGATGCACACGCTCGGGTACGCCGGATCGCAACCGCCGTCGGGCGCCGCTGACGGCGGACCAGGAGTCGCGCCTGCGGGTCCGCCGGCGCCGCCGGCGGCGGCCGACGCCGGCTCGTACGGTCGCTCCACGCCGGGACAGCCGGCGAGCTCATCGACCAGGGCCTCGTGCTCCCGGGCGTCGACGGCAAGGTTCCACCGGGCCTTCGTGGCGAGGTAGTCGCCAAGGAACGCGCACCGATCCGAGGCCAGTGGCGGCAGCCAGTCGGCAGGATCGCTGTCGGACTTCGCATCGTTCGACGACGCCGAGGCCGCGGCGAGCTCCCACGGCTCGCCGATGTCGTTCGCGAATGCGGCTCGTTCCTGTGTGGTCCAGGCCGAGGCGCCGGAGTCCCAGGCCTCCGCGAGCGCGACGACGTGATCGATCTGGACCTGGGTGGGATCGGTCAGGGTCCTGCCGTCATAGACACTGACCCAGCGGCCGCCGCTCAGGTGGCAGCCCGCGCCGATCGTCGGCGCGACGACGGCCTCGGCCAGCAGCACCTCCTCGCGGGTGTTGCAGCCGTCGCCATCGGCATCGAGCCAGGTCGGGAACAGGTCGCGCTCGTAGCCGGATCTCGCTTCCGGCGCGACGCGCAGCAGGGCGAGCACCTGGGCGAGCTGGAGTGCGGTGCCCGGTACGGGTGAGCCGGATCC
>JBKPRF010000269.1:0-4017 GCA_046734475.1 Chloroflexota bacterium | reverse complement strand
GCTCCCGAGGTTCGCCGAGCGGTTCCGCGTCATCGCCCACGAGCCGATGGGCCACGGCCGGACCGCCGACAACCCGGCGCGCGAGTTCCACTACCACGACCTCGCCGAGGATGCCGTCGCGCTCCTCGACCGTCTCGAGGTGGAACGGGCCGACGTCGTGGGCTTCAGCGACGGCGGTGTCCACGGGATCGACATCGCCATCCACCATCCGGATCGAGTCGGCAAGCTCGTCCTGAGCGGCGCCAACGTCACCACCGCGGGAACCGCGCCGGAAAGCCAGGAATGGGTCCTCACGACGGCGGCCGAAGACTGGCCGCCGTTCATCCGCGAGCCGCACCAGCGACTGTCGCCCGATGGGCCCGCGGCCTGGCCTGTCTTCCTGGCACGCATCCGCCGGATGTGGGCGGTCGAGCCGGACTACAGCGCCGAGGAGCTCGGCCGGATCACGGCGCCGACGCTGATCATCAATGGCGACGACGACATCGTGACGCCGGAGCACGCCGTCGAGATGTTCCGGGCGATCCCGGGCTCACGGCTGTGCATCGTCCCCGGCGGTCAACACGGCGTGATGCCGATGGAGACGATCCTCGGGTTCCTGGGCGGCAGCACGGCCGCGTGACCGAGCTCACCACCTCGAGGCTTCGGCTCGTCGCGGGCCAGGCGCCGCTCGTTCGCGCGGAGATCAACGACCACGCCGAGTTCGGGCGGCTGCTGGGCGCGCGGGTGCCGGCGGGCTGGCCGCCGGGTGAGGCGGCGGACGCCCTGCCATGGTTCCTCGAGCGGCTCGAGGCGGCGGGACCCGCGGGTGTCGGCTGGCACGGGTTCTACGGGATCGTCACCGAGGCCGAGGGTTTGGCACCAGTGCTCGTCGGTGGTGGCGGCAGCCTTGGGCCGCCGGAGGCTGGCGTGGTCGAGATCGGCTACTCGCTCATGCCGGAGTTCCAGGGCAAGGGCTACGCGACCGAGATGATGGCGGCGATCGTCGACTGGATCGCGCGAGATCCGCGGGTCGAGCGGATCGTCGCCGAGACCGACGCCGGGAACGAGCCCTCGCGGCGGCTCCTCGGGCGCCTCGGCTTTGTCGAGGTCGGCACCGGACGGGAACCGAACAGCCTCCGGTTCGCGCGCGAGGTCCGCGGCGGCCGGACCTAGACTCGCCGGATGAGCGACTTCCTCGCGGACACGACCGACCTGCTGCAGCGGACGCCCGACGTCCTCCGGGCGCTGCTCGGCGGGATCGATGAGACGTGGACCGACACCCCGGACACCGCCGACGGCTGGCGACCACGGGACGTCGTCGGCCACCTGATCTCGGCCGAGCAGTCGAACTACCTAGCCCGGGCGAAACGGATCGTCGAGCACGGCACGTCGAAGGCGTTCGATGGTTTCGACCGGTTCGAGATGCTCGAGCGCGACAAGGGCCGGTCGCTGGACGAGCTGCTCGACGAGTTCGCCCGCCTGCGCTCGGCCAACGTCGAGGCCCTGGGACGGCTGGTAGCCGGAGCCGATCTCGATGCCCAGGGCCTCCACCCGGCGCTCGGCGAGGTCACGCTGCGCCAGCTGCTCGCCACCTGGTCGGTCCACGACCTCGATCACGTCTCCCAGATCTATGCCGGGATGGCCGGATCCCGGGATGCCGCCGTCGGCCCCTGGAAGACCTATCTCGGAATCCTCCTCCGCCGCGGCGATCCCTCGGCCGTCCCAGGCTGAGCCGAGCGGCGTCGCAGTCGCGACATCCGATCCGTCGAGAGGCGTGATGCAGCCACGGGCGCAGAGCCTGAGCCATCCACTCCTGGCAACGAGCCTGGCAGTCGTGCTCGCCGGATGCGCCGCGGCCTCGCCCTCGTTCTCATCTCCAACGGAGCGCCCAGCGCTCAGCCCTGGCCCAACCAGCGGACTGGCAACGCCGACTGCCACGCTGTCTGAGGCTCCGCCGACGCACACGCCGCTGCCGTCGATGCCGGCCGACCTTCCAATGCGCGTCGAGTTCGTGAAGGACGCTATCCGGGTCCTGGTCCACCTCGATGAGAACCCGCTCGAGGCCGGCAAGCCGGTCTGGGCCAGCGTCGAGATCGCGAACGTCGGCAGCGAGGACGTCATCTGGTCCCATGACGGTTGCGCCTTGCCGGCCGGCCTCAGTGGCCAGATGCCGTCGTCCTGGCGCGCCGGGATCACGCAAACCGGGAACGCCGCCAAGTTCAAGACGCAGGCGCTTGACGATCGGTTGGGCAACGGCCAGCTCCTGCTGAGCTTCACGCCCGAACCATTCGTCGGGATGGGCCACGTCGCGTGCGCCGACATCGGGATCGACGAGCACCTCGCGCCAGGAGAGACCCGCCACCTGCGCCTCCGCTGGTCGGGGTTCGTGTACGGGGACAAGGGTCTTCCCGGTCCAGGGCCGCTGACGCTTCAGGTGCAGGCCATCTACTTCCGCCCGAAGTCACACAGGACCTATACGGAGCTGAAGGCGGACATTCCGTCGTGGATGACGGCCGGAACCGCTGGAGTCCGCCTGGATCCCCCCGAGGTCGTGGACGCGGCTCTCGATGACGAGCCATTTCGGACGCTGATCGACGGTCTCGATTTCTTGCATGGCGGGTTCGCGTCGTACCTCTGGCTGGAACCGGCGGCCGAGCGATGGCACGTCGGCGTGATCGTGTTCTGTGAGGACTGCCCGGGGCACGGGACAGTCCACGGCATCGACATCGACCCGCAGACCGGTCAGGTCATCGAGCGTGTCGAGAAACCGTGGGACGGGATCGAGCACTGAGATCCCGATCGCCCTCGTGTCAGCATCGCGCGAGTCCTGCGCGTGCTGAACGGAGGCCTTGATCACCTCGGGAGCCCCGTTCTGATGCGACCGGGTGCTCATCCGACGGGATTCATGACCCGGAAGACTCGCGGGGCGTTCCACGGGACGTTCCACCCGTCGCTCAGTCCGCTGCGTAATCGTCGACGAGGCTCCAGGCTCCGTGGAGATCGGCCACGGGGTCGAATCCGGCTCGGGGCTACACTCGCGCCGCGTCCGGCGTCTGAGCGGCGCGCGGGCCGCTGGCGGATCCGCCGCACGGGAGCAGCGAACACAACGTGACCTCGATCCTCGCCCGGCTCAACGGTCCGGGTGACCTCCGCGGCCTCTCCGAGGGCCAGCTCGCGACCCTTGCCGCCGAGATCCGCGAGACGATCATCACGACCGTAGCGACGACCGGCGGCCACCTCGGCTCGTCGCTCGGCGTGGTCGAGCTGACGATCGCCCTTCACCGGCTCCTCGATTCGCCTCGCGACAAGATCGTCTGGGACACCGGCCATCAGGCGTACGCCCACAAGCTCCTGACCGGCCGGCTCGAGCGGTTCGGGACACTGCGCCAGCTCGATGGTGTCGGTGGCTTCCCGCGGCGGTCGGAGAGCGAGCACGACGTGTTCGACGGCGGTCATGCCGGGACCGGCCTGTCGATCGCCGAGGGCCTGGCGCTGGCCCGCGACCTGCGCCACGGGCTCGAGAAGATCGCGGTCGTGGTCGGCGACGCGGCACTGATGAGCGGCCTCTCGCTCGAGGCCCTCAACGATATCGGCCACCGCGGCACGCCGATGCTCATCGTCCTCAACGACAACGAGATGTCGATCAGCGCGACGGTCGGCGCGGTCTCGACCTACCTCTCGAAGATCAAGCTCTCGCGGCCGTGGCAGTCGTCGAAGTCGATCTACGACCGGCTCGTCGAGAAGATCCCGCTCATCGGCCCGTCCGCGCTGATGTGGAGCCAGCGCCTGCGGCGCTCGGTGGTCCACCTCGCGAGCCCGGGCCAGCTGTTCGAGGACCTCGGGGTGAGCTACATCGGCGTGGTGCCCGGTCACGACATCCACGAGCTGCTCGAGACGCTCGGCCGGGCGCTCGAGCTGAAGGGCCCGGTGATCGTTCACGTCCGAACCCGGAAAGGCCGCGGCTACCGGCCGGCCGAGACCGACCAGGTCTCGTTCCACGGGGCAGCCCTGCCGCCGATGCAGCCCGGGGTCAGGCCG
>JBKPRF010000268.1:0-3869 GCA_046734475.1 Chloroflexota bacterium | reverse complement strand
GGCCTGGCCCTGATCGCCAGCCTCGGCGTCGGGACCGCGACGGCGACCTCGCTGCAGCTCGGCCTCGGGATCTCGGCCCTGTTCGCCGGCATCGGGTTCTTCGCCCTGGTCACGGGCTTCGGCCTCGTGTGGGCAACCCGGACCCAGACGGCGTCCGAGCCGAAGGTGGTCCTCCAGCCGAAGGCCATCCCCGCCTGAAACCCACGCCGGGAGGGAGACACGCTCCCTCCTCTCCCAGGCACCGGACGGCCGGCCTCGATGAGGCCGGCCGTCCGGCCGCTCATGCCGGGCGGATCTGCCTGCCGTGATCCTCGACGATCCCGAGGATGTTCCCCTCCGAATCGGTGAACCAGGCATCGAGCGTCCCGTCGTCAGGATTCGTGTAGACCCCGTCGACGGTCCTGAGGTCATCCAGGTCGTAGTCGTTGAACACGACGCCACGGGCCCGGAGCGCGGCCATCTCGGATCGCAGGTCGTCGACCCGCCACACCGCCACTGTGTTCCGGGCCGTTCCGGCCGATGGCGTGACGAACACCGAGAAGTGGGTCGCGCCCTGGGCGAAGACGACCTCGTCCTCGAGCGCGTGCACCGGCGTCAATCCGAGCCGCTCGGCATACCAGGCCTTCGCCCGCTCGAGGTCGGACGCGGGGAGGCTGGCGAACCAGCCGTACTCCTGGGCGGGCTCGCCCGGATGCGCCGTCTGCTCGGCGATGCTGATCCAGTTGCCGTCACCGTCCTGGAACCAGGCGTTCTGGGCGGTGCCGAGCTCGGCCAGCGAGCTCGTGGTGATCCCGTCGGCGCGCGGGTGGTCCGGTCCGAGGTCGACCTCCTGGAAGACGACGCCACGGCTCCGGAGTCGAGCCATCTCGGCGCGGAGGTCGTCGACGCCCCAGATGGCCACGGTGTGCTTGGCCGTTCCCGCCGACGGCGTCTCGAAGACGGTGAAGATCGTGTGCTCCACCTGGTACGCCAGCAGGCCCGGCTCTTCGACGATCGGCTCCAGGCCGAGATGCTCGGCGTACCACGTCCGGGCCCTGGCGGCATCCGCCGTCGCCAGGCTCGGATGGACTGGATAGTCGGTCAGCATGGGATCCTCCTCGGCGCCGGTTCGTCGCGTGATCGCTTGCGCGAGGCTATCCCCAAGCGGTGCCCCGCGATAGGGGTTGCGGTCAGGCCGTGTAGGCGCCGTCCGGGTCGAGCTCCTCGCGGATCAGGCGCAGCTCCTCGGCCGAGGGCGCCGGCGTGGTGGCGAGGGTCGGCGCGACCTGCGGCTCCCAGCCCACGGTGGCGCGAACCTGCTCGAGTGTCACGCCGGGGTGCAGGGCGCTGACGACCATCTCGCCCGTCTCGCCGAAATGCCACACGGCGAGATCGGTGACGACGACGCTCGGGCCGCGGCCGAGCCAGCCCTGCTCCCGGCGGATGCGGTCCGATTGCTCGGCCCCGCCGAGGTTCCCGGGTGACGTCCGGAAGTCGATCCGCTCGACGAAGCTGCGCTTCGACTGACGCATGATCACGAAGACCCGCCGGGCGTTGATCGCGATCTCGCACGCGCCGCCGCTGCCCGGCAACCGCGTCACCGGCTCACCGTAGTCGCCGATGACGGTCGAGTTGAGGTTGCCGAAGCGGTCGATCTGAGCGGCGCCCAGAAAGCCGACGTCGATGAGGCCGCCCTGCAGGTAGAAGCTGAAGAGCTCGTACATCGATGTCACCGCCGTCGCGCCGGTGACGATCGTCGGGTCGCCGATGCTCAGGGGCAGGCGGGCCGGCCGCGCCCCGAACACGCCCGATTCGTAGACGAGCTCCATCTCCGGCGCGACGGTCCGTTGGGCGAGGTTGACCGCGATGTTCGGCAGGCCCACGCCGACGAAGCAGACCCGCTGGCCCGCCAGCTCGCGGGCGGCGGCCACGATCATCATCTCGTTCTTCGTAAACGTCGGGAGCCGTGTGGCAGCGGTCACGTCGATCCAGTCTAGGGCCCGTGCCTCGCCGGCCCGGTCGTGACCGATTGCCTGTCCGGGACGGGCCGGTCGGCCCTGTGGCTCCAGGAGCGTCGAGCCGACGCTACGGGCAGCAACAAGGGAGAGATAGCGGAAAGGACATGGGAGAGGCAATGGCCATGATTCGACGGTACGTCACCCCGATCGCGGTGGTGGCGGCGCTCATCGTCCTGTACATCGAGTTCCCGTTCGACCTCGTCGGCTTGAAGAGCCTCGCGCCGGACAAGAACCTCGAGACGATGCTGTCGGTGATCTTCTGGATCCTCGCCATCGTCGTCGTGGTCGTGCTCTTCCAGGATCGCAAGGCGCCCGAGGCGAAGGTCGTCGAGGTCCAGGGTCCAGACTTCGCGAACTACCTGTTCCACAACAGCCGGGCCGGCCTGCTCTGGCTCCCGATCCGGCTCTTCGTCGGGTTCACCTTCCTCGAGGCCGGCCTCCACAAGCTCTTCCCGGCGGGCAAGGCCATCGGCGCCGGCTGGCTCGACGGCGGCACGTCGCTCGCCGCGTATTGGACGAATGCCGTGGCCGTTCCCGAGGGAGGCAAGGCCCCGATCACCTTCGAGTGGTACCGCGACTTCCTCAACATCCTCTTGAACAACAATGCCGAGACGTGGTTCGCCTGGCTCATCGTCTTCGGTGAGATCGCGATTGGCCTCGGCCTGCTGTTCGGCATGCTGACCGGCATCGCGGCCTTCTTCGGCGGCCTCATGAACATGAGCTTCCTGCTCGCGGGCTCGGGCTCGACGAACCCGATCCTGTTCACCTGCGCGGTCGGCCTGATCCTCGGCTGGCGCGTCGCCGGCTACTACGGGATCGATCGCTGGCTGCTGCCGCGACTCGGGGTCCCGTGGCGAGCTCCGGTCGAGGTCCACCCAGCCTCGGAGGTGGCGGCGCCGATGACCGCCTGACGGCGCGATCGACGCTGCCCCACTGATCGGCCCGGGCGCTCCCAACCGGGCCGATCGGCCTGTCCGGTCTCCTCGGCCGGGCTCAGCCGTACGACCCGTAGTCGACCTCACCCGACGGGGCCACCCCTGGCCTCAGAGCCGCGAGCCGGTCCGTGCCGAGCTTGTCGACGTAGCCGGCCCGGTCGTCGACCTCGAACACCCACTCCCGCAGCCACGCCTGCGTGGCTGCCTCGTCCTTCGTGATGGCGTCCCAGTCGAGGTAGAAGCGGTTGTCCCGGTCGTAGCGGCCCTGGACGTATGACGGATGGGCCCCGAACGGCTCGACGACGACGGCGTCGACGATCAGCCCGGGGATCACCGTCCGGTTCGGGTCGGCCCGGACGACATCCTCGCCGACCAACTCCTCGACGACGACGATCACCCGATCCGCGGCGAACGCCGCCTCCTTCTGGCAGCCGAGGAGGCCCCAGATCTGGGTGTTGCCGGCGGCATCGGCCCGCTGGGCGTGGACGATCGTGACGTCGGGCTTCAGCGGCGGCACCGCGTAGACCTTGCCGTCGCCGTACGGCGACTCGAGCTCGCGAATCAACGGGTTGGCGGCGGGCAGGTCCGTCTCGAAGTAGCTTCGGATCGGGTAGAAGGGCAGGTTGGCGGCGCCCGCCGTGTACCGCCCGACCATCCCGAAGTGGCTGTACTCCTCGACCTCGAGCCGCGGCAGCTTGCCGTCGGCGCCGGCCCACGCGCTCGTCGCCGGCTCGGTCCGGCGACGGATCGCGCCCAGCCCTCCGACGCCGGGGTTGCCGAGCCACGAGAAGATCAGCTTGCGAGCCACCCCGGCGGCGATCATCTGGTCGTAGATCAGGTCGGGCGTCATCCGGGCGAGCGTCAGGTCGCGCTTTTCCTGGCGGATGATCTCGTGGCCGGCGGAGAACCCGATGAGGTGGGTGAACCCCTCGATGGC